>JAHDBE010000017.1 GCA_020630555.1 Saprospiraceae bacterium | reverse complement strand
GAGTGGGTCGGATATAGTTTGAGTTAGTCACTTTTAAAACTTTAGAATAAGATATGCCGCACAAGGCATAAATCATTTGAGTCATTCTCATGCGAGGTTCGATTTCTATGTTAAAGAATTGCATCTCATCAATTGTCAGGAGCAGTTCATCCAAAATGGGTGTCTCGGTTGTATAATCTTCAGTCACGACAGAGCTAGCTTCGATATCCACAAGCGGGTCGTAAGTATCAATACCAAATGATTTATTAAACCCATGTTTTAAATGCTGACCATAACCCAAATTAATACCAAGACTAAATCTATCAAATTTGGAATATCTAGATCGGAATGAAATACCTGACTCGTATCCTCCATAAGAGCGTAAGTCTCCAGAGTGAATACTAGCATATAATCCTAAATCAAATAACCACTTTTCCCTTTTTGTTGATTTTAAAGGGGAAATAAATTGTGGTTTAAACTCCGTAATTCTAATCTCTTCAAGTTCAAAAAAATCGAATATCCCTGGAATTGAATTTATAGGATTGACTTTCGTCAATGATGATGGTATAATTGTCGATTGATTAAAATTTTGAAAATCACGATTTGGTTCAGAACTAAGTTTTTCTGTTGACGAATCCCTTGAAAAAAATGTTAAGTAAGTTGATTCTATTTTTTCACTTACCCCTTTACTCGTGGCTAAAGAAACAGCTATCGATTCTTTGGGTAAGTTATTATTGATTAAATCTATTGAAGAAGGAGATATATCGCTTTGGAGATAAGTTTTATCATCTGATTGAGTCATATTTACACTACTTTCAAATTCAACTACTCTAGTTATTTGGTCCTTTTCGTTATTAATTTCTGAGACCACATCCACTTGCATTTCCTCTATCGTTAAAGTATCGCTCTCTTGTACATTTGAGCTTTCATGAATGAAAAAATAAAGAGTACTGAGGACAAAAAATCCAATAGGTAGCCAAATCCACCAAAAATAGCGTCTCTTTTTTTGAGGCATTTCTTCATCCAAGACTTGTGCCATATGGGCCCATGCCTTGTCTTCAAATGCTTGAGTTATGTGTTTATGATCATCCCGCATGATCTATTCGTAATTGAGAGGATTTAATTAAATGTTTAAGTTTCTTTCTGGCTTCAGCCAAATGCCATTTCGAGGTGCCTTGAGAAATCCCAAGTTTTTCTGAAATCTCTCTATGATTAAAACCTTCAATAGCATAGAGCCTAAATACTTCGCCTGATGCAAACGGAATTTCATCAATCAAATTGACCAAATCTTCATAGTAAAGCATGTCTGCGGCCCGAGATTGAGTGGATGAATCCTTTTGTTCAAAAATCAGGTGCTTTAGATATCTATTCTCTTTCTTAAAATAATCTGAGAGTGCATTAAAGACTATACGCCGTATCCATCCTTCAAGAGATCCAGCACCAGAAAAAGATTCAATTTTTTGGAAAACTTTTAAGAACCCGTCGTTGACAATTATCATGGCACGATCTTGATCCTGAGTGTACCTTAAAACCATAGCCATCATTTTAGCAAAGTGCATCCTGTATAGCTGCTCCTGCGAACGTCGGTCGTTTTTTATACAACCTTCAATAAGCTTTGAATGTGGGCAAATCTCTTTCACTCTAAAGAAATAAAGCTAAATAATCTTTATTCCTTTATATAGACGGGGCTTAAAAAAAAATGGTTGGGTGGATATAAATAAATTATATCCCTAACCAATTTTCGTACTCTTCCACTTGATTGGGAGCACTAGCTTTTCTTGATCTTCGTAACCTTAGTTTGAAGTAATCAAGAATGTTTGTGAAAAATTTGTTCATGAATTGTGGATTATATTACTATTTATACGTTTGATAAAGCCAAAAGTTGCTGATTAAATTCAACTTTAACAATCATAATTAAAATTACATATTACAATTAATAATAATATGAAATTCTCTTCACTTTAACTCAATATTTTGAGATCACTGAATTGGTTATAAAAAATATCAATTGGTTAAAGACCAACCTGAACTATTAGTCATTCAGTTTCCAAAAACACAATACTATTAATGGTAAAAAAGGGAAAGAAAAAAGGGCGGAAGAGGAGGGATTCGAACCCCCGGTACGCGTTAACGTACGCCGGTTTTCAAGACCGGTGCATTCAACCAGCTCTGCCACTCTTCCGACTATACGTTCTAGGCTCATCTAGAACGCCTGCAAATGTACATTATATACTTTCTTTTAAAAAGAAATTCTTAGAAATAATATTCATTTTATGACAACGAAGCCATATCTCTTATGAGCATGCTATTTCTTTTAAAATAAATTTGATTTGACCTTTTTAAATCATTTAAAACAGCTACGACAGTTTGTCTCGAAGTACCCGTGAAATTAGCAATATCCTGCTGAGTAAAATTATGCTTTAATAGTGTTTCCAGTCCTACCTGCAAACCGGTTAAATTGGCATTGTACTTTATAAAATCTACAATTCTAGATCGCGCATCTAAAAACATAAGCGACTCCAATCTTTTTTCAGAGATTCTAAGGTTTTTTCCTAATTCCTTAAGCAACCCTAACGAAAAAGCCGTATTCGTTTTAAAGATTTGGGTAATGTGCTGTACTTCCACTCGTAGCAATGAAGTGTTTCTATTCAAAGATGTTGCATAGCCCTCGCGGTAGATTTCTCCTGCTAAAGACATTAAGCCAATAACTGAAAACGGATGATGAACAAATTTAATGAGCTCCCTTCCTGATTTAGAGACATTCCCTTCCTTGACCCCACCATCTATAAGCAAATAAACAAACTTCGATAAGTCACCCTTTCGATATAAGTAGTCCCCTTTAGTGATTTTTAGAAAAACCGAATTGTCCAATATAGTCCTCTGCTCTTCTTGTGAAAGGGTTTCAAATAATTTGAATTTCGAAATAATACTCGAGTCAATGGAAGCTTGCATATTCTTAGTCGGTCTTTAGATACTTAAAGGACACTAATAAGAAAGCTATACCCCTATCTAGGTAGATTTCATTTTATCTAATTATTAATACGATGGAATCTATAGAGGAATAGAGTCAAGCACACTTATAAAGGAGCCAAAGAAACCATGACCTCCTTCTATGTTTGAATAACTTAAAACTGGTTCGAAAATGGGCGATTCAGAAGCTGTGATTTGTCTAGAAAGTGATTTATTAAACTCATAATAAGCTTCCGATACGGATCTCACATTTACAAGTAGATGTGATGCCTTTATCAACGAATTATTTAGACTAGGAGCCGATAAATTTAGAATTAGTCGATTTTGATCTAGCTCATCGACTTTTAATAGCACACCGTTTAAATGTGCAAGAATTTCCGTTCCTACAAAGAGCTCTGAACTTTCTAAAATTTCAAGAAACTCGTAAACATCTGCATGAGACCCACCATCTAATTCATAGTAACTTGCTTCTGGTATAATGTGTAGGTATTTTGCGTCAAATCCCTGAATATTCAATTCTAATTTGATTCCGTCAGACATCGATTCTACATCACTAATTTCATATACAGCGGATTGTGGAATAGAAGTATTTGAACTTACTGACTCTACATCGCTTTCTGGAATAAATACTTCTAGATCAAAGCGATCTCCTTCCTCTATACTTAGTCCTTTAAGAGAATATATTTCATCCTCCTGCAAGTAAATAAGCTCTTTGACTTCTTGAGTTTGAAGATTTTTCAGCATAACATTTGCGTCAAAAACGCGTTCATTTACCGTAGACTGACCAATTATGCCTGTTTTTGAAATAAAAGCTTGTACACCATTTTCTGGCGACATGGTGCACTGAACCACAAGCTTTTGACTTATTTCTGGGTTAACAATGTCTATATCATCTACACAAGAACATGTAAACAAAGTAATTAAAAGGATGAATGCCGTGCCCGGTATGTTTTCCAAAGGTTTAATATCTTCCGTTTTGTTGACTACAAATCATTCAATTTGTCACTGGGAAGTTCTATAATAACAACAAAGTTGCTCTAAAATATGAAAAAAGAATGGTTTAAAATTTAAATTTTGATATTAAGTATAATCCTAATATGTTTAGAAGCTTAGACTGTAGCTAATTGATGGAAGGATTGGGAGAAGACTAGATTGTTCAAATTCAAAACGTTCTGGTCTATCCACATTTCTTCGAAGTTGAATATAAAACGGATTTTTCCTGTTATATGCATTATAAAGACCTATGGTGAAACGCTGTTTACCAAAACTATAATCGTTGTAAAAGTTAAACCCTATATCTAATCGGTGGTATCCAGGTAGGGTCAAATTGTTCTTTTCGATGTAAATGGGAAGCAGTCTACTCACATCATTTTCATCTCTGAATTCTACAAGTTCAAAAGGCACTGTTATTGGGTTTCCTGAAGCATACAGCCAATTACACGAGAACTCGGCATTTTCATTTAATTTTCGAATGAACGAAAATTTAACCTGGTGTCTTCTATCAAATCTAAATGGAAATTGATTTCCATTGTTTAAGCTATTAAAAGTCCTATTTGAAGACGACCATGTGTAGTTTATGTTCCATAAATTTTGACCCAATGCTTTTTCCAAAGTAAATTCAATCCCATAGGCAAGACCTTTTCCTACAGGAATTGTACTATCCCATTCGCTCGTCGAATTAATCGGGATCACACCGCCCTCATTAAATGAAACCACATTATCATACAGCTTATAGAAACCTTCCATATTAAACAAGAAGCCTTTCTGAAAATCTACACCCGTTCCAAGACTTAATATCCAGGCACTCTCGGGCTCAATATTTTGGGTGCTTGGTATCCATAAATCAGTGGGCAGTCCTAAGCCGGTCGAACTCAATAAATGTAAATATTGATTCATTCGGCTGACCCCTCCTTTAACCCAAAAGTCTTCGGCTTCCGCCAAAAACGACAATCGTGGTTGCCATGAAAAATATGAACTCGACGCTGTGCTAATTTGATTTACATTTAAACCAATATTGCATTTAAAATTTGAGTTTAAAATAATTTCATCTTCAACAAAAAATTCAAACTCTGTATTTGATATTTCGTCTTCATTGATTAGTGTCTCAACATCCTCTTTACTTAAAATATCTACAGGATCAATTTCTGGGCTACCTTCATTTAATGTTTTAATTCCAGGATTGAATGTATGACGAATTAATCCCCCACCCAATTTTATATAATTCTTAGGATTAGGCATATAATCCATGGTTAAACGTGCACCAAGATCATTGATCTTAGATTGATATATTGCCGCTTGGAAGAAGGTATCTTGTTCCTCAAAACGTTGGTGATCAAAAGATTGAAAATTAAATTCAGTCTGATATAAGGTAATATTTGAGAACAACCTTTTGCTAAGTTTTGAACTGAGATTTATAGAGGCTAATCTATTTCCCCAATCCCAATTATCCTGATTTAATTCCATGGTCGTAAAGCCATCCAAAGTACTGGTCCTCTCCACATTATTATCAAATAGATCTCTACCTTGATAAAAATTGGCAGTGAGTTGATGAGAATTTGAAAGCTCTAAATTCAACTTTGCATTTATGTCATAAAAATAATAGCTCGCAAAGCCATCTTTATCCTGAAAATCATTTAAATATTCTGTCAGATTTTTTATCCAGGGGTCCAATACCGTTCTTCGAACTGATATTAAGTAAGAACTCTTTTCTAGCTGTATTGGTCCTTCTAAGGTCAGTTTTGCGGCCATGGCTCCAATTGAAATCTCCCCTGCTCTCTTTCGATTATTTCCAGTTCTAGTACGAATGTCTAAAACGGATGAAAGTCGCCCCCCGTATCTAGCTGGAATAGCTCCCTTAACAAGTTTAGCGCTTTGTATCAAGTTAGAATTAAAAACCGAGAATACACCGAGAGCATGTCCAGTATTGTAGACAGGGACACCATCAAATAATATTAAGTTTTGATCAGCAGATCCTCCTCTTACATTTAAACCTCCTAAGCCATCAGCTCCAGAACTGACGCCGGCTGTCATTTGAGCCATTCGAATAACATCCGGCTCTCCTCCTAAAGTAGCCAATGATCTTATTTGGTTAATTCTTAAATTCTCAGAACTACTTAATTCGCGCTGAATTTGAGTAATATTTTCATCGAGAATTAAAACTTCATTCAGAACAGCCTCTGGTTTCAGATAAATACTAAGTGTACTATCCTGTTTTAATTTCAAATCTAATATCTCACGTTTATATCCTAAATAAGAAACGTACAACCTTTGATTACCATTTGGTACCGTAAGACTATAAAAACCATCTTCATTAGACTCTGTACCAAGATCGAGTTCGTTAAAATACAAATTAGCGTATGGAAGAGATTCTCCAGAAGATTCGTCCTTTACGAATCCGTGAATAGTAATTTCGGATTCGCTATAGACAAACTCATTTCTTTTGATTACTAATTGATTACCAACAATTGTATATTCTAAGTCCGTCCCGTCAAATATCTTGTTAAGAATACTACCTAAAGCTTTATTTCGTGCTGATACATTAATGAGAGAATCTGCAGGGATCAATTGTGGTGAGAACGCTATGTTTACTTTGGTCTTTTGACTTAGGTCCCATAAAACGTCTTGTAAACTCTTATTAACCGCTGTGTAGTCCGTTCTTATTTCATCCGGTATAACTTGGCTATAGAGACCATTGGTCGCTAACATAGTTATAAATAGGATGAAAAAAAATCGTTTCATTCGCGCTAGATATTTCTTAACGTGTAATAATGGCAAAAACTCTACCATTCCTTCAGAAATAGCCCAGTTAAAGGTAAAAAAAAACGGTCCGTAAACTTTGGTTTACGGACCGCCAATATCTTTGATTGGAAAATTCTAGTTAGCCGCAGGAGCTGCTTCTTCTTTGTTTACCTTTCCTTTTATGGTTAAAAACGTATTTGCAGGGTCAGTATTCGCAGTAATAGTTACTCTCTTAGATTGTGGTTGACCACCAACTTTACCTTTTCCTTTACTATCAAACTGAACTTTGATTTCACCTGATTCTCCTACTGGAATCGGTTCTCTTGGCCATTGCGGAACTGTACAACCACAACTTCCTTTTGCATTTGAAATCACTAAAGGTTCATTACCTGTGTTTGTGAATTTGTACAGGTGAGTCACTTTCTCACCTTCCATAACCTCACCAAAATCATGAGATGTCTCCTCAAATTCCAATGTAGTTAAAGGACCCACCGGAACTGGCTCAGCTGTTTTCTGAGCGTTAGCATTTCCATTTGCTGATGTTCCAATTGTTGGCTGTGTTGTAGCCTCTGCTTGAGTCAGGCTCTCTCTTGACTCATCTGCTGCAGCATCTTTTTTACAACTAACTACAGCAAGCGCAGCTAGCAATACGAAACCAAATAACTTTAAATTTTTCATTTCTATTTAATTAACTGTTATACAATTTATTGACGCAAATATAATGTATTAACCCTTGTTACAAATACAGTAATTCCAATCGTTAACAACGCATTAACAAGCATCTATTTTTGAGCCATCCAAGACTCAAACTTTTCTTTGTTAAAACATGACAAACATTCAGAAGTATACAAACCTCCCTTTCTTGCTGCCATCACCCCATATTTTATATCTTCAATGCCCTTTATACTGTGTGCATCAGGGTTAATACTTATTAGGCCTCCTTTGTCTAATACCATACTGATAAACTTATATTCAATATCTAATCTCTGTGGATTAGCATTTAATTCAATCACAACATTATTGGCAATGCACGCATCTATGACTTTGATGTAATCAATTGGATAACCCGGTCGCGCAAGAAGGAGACGACCTGTCGGGTGTCCTAATATTCGCGTATAAGGATTTTCAATGGCTTTTATTAACCGATTGGTTGCTTTATCCATATTCATTTTCAGGTTAGAATGAATACTCGCAATTATCACATCAAATTCTTTCAAAATTTCCAGGTCATAATCCAAGGATCCATCAGACAGGATATCGGATTCGATTCCTTTATATATTTTAAAACCAGACTCCATTTGGTTGAGAGTATCAATTTCTCTCCATTGCATTTCTAACCTCTCCTCTACTAAACCATTTGCATAAAAAGCAGATTTAGAGTGATCTGTTATAAGAAGGTATTCATAAGACAATGCTTTTGCAGCAACGGCCATTTCCTTAAGTGAATTCACTCCATCACTATAAGTCGAATGTGCATGTATGACACCTTTCACATCTTCGGTTGTGACTAAATCATGGATTTCTGTCTTTCTGTATAGATCACCATATCTGAGATCTGATGGAACAAAGGGAATCTGCAAATCCTCAAAAATCTCATCTTCAGAATACACACCATGATACTCTTCCTCAGTATAGCTAAGCCCATTTAAAAATTCTTGATCTCCAGTCAATTCAAATAGTTTCGAATAGAAATTTTCAGGTTCACAATTATAAATTCTGATATCTAGAGTTTCAATTTGACTATCATCGATTTCAGTTTTAAGCTCATTTAAGAGTTTATCAGGATCAAGCATTGAAGTCGTTAAAATTTCCACTTTATCTATAATCAAATCCTTCCTTCTTACCGCTCCACATAAACTATGATCTTCCTCAGAGTACCGCTCATGAAACCAATCGATTATTCTTTCCGACAATTCTTCCACACGAGCAAAAAGATTCTTACCCTGAGAAGAAATAAAATACTGTACCTGATCTAATAGGTTCTTTTGTGTTTTTAAACCAAACCCTTTCAACTCAATCAATCTATTTTCTTGACACGCATAAAGCAATTCACCTGGAGTCTCAATACCGAGGTCCTTCCATAGAAGCAAGAGTTTTTTAGGTCCGAGACCCTTCATGCTTAATAAGTCAATAATTCCCGAAGGTGTTATTGACTTTAATCGGCTAAGTTCCTCTGTAGTGCCATTTTGAGCGAGTTTGTAAATATCGTTGGCAATCGTCTTGCCTACCCCCTGAATTTCCATCAATTCCTTCAAATCTAAATTTGAAAGATCCTCTGGCCAATTTCTAACTACACGATACGCACTACTGTAAGACCTAGATTTGAACGGATTTTCTTCATGCAAATCCATTAGATTTCCTATGAGTTGTAGAGTTTTGGCAAGTTGACGATTATTCATACTTATATTAAAGATTTTGCGAATATATTGGATATCGTTTAAATTAGAGGCAAGTAAATTAGACTAAACATGAAATCTTTCTACATTCCTACTTTTTTTGCGCTTTTTATCATCTTTTCCTGTTCAACGAACTCGAACAATTCTTCTGGAACGGAAATGGATCTTTCGGGTTATCAAACTGAAGAGCTTAATGGAGCTACCTACGCCTACAAAGTAGAGTCTACAGGTGTATTAGTTTCAGAGGGTTTTTTATCCAATGGTAAGAAGCATGGTTCATGGATAAGTTATTATCCTAATGATGGAAAAATAAAAGACGTAGAAAATTACGTGAATGGTACTCTTAATGGTGTCACGTTAACATTTAGTAATCGAGGATCCATCGATAAAAGAGAACACTTTAGAAATGGCCGAAGACATGGAATGTCAGGCGAATATAAATTCGGGCGCCCGATAAAAGAAACTGAATATTCGGACGGAAAATTAAACGGTGTTCACAAAGAGTACTTTAACAATGGTAAACTTCAAAAAGAAGTGACTTTTAAGAATGATTTACAGCATGGTTCCTTCAAACAATACAACGAAGAAGGTGAAGTGATTATCCAATATGAATATGAAAACGGTAAGAAACTGAGTGGGGGTGTCGTCGAAACGAAAGAGGAATAAAGTTGTCATATTAAGAATATCCATATATAACTTGTGTATATTTGTTTGGCTTTCGCCAATAAATATGCATTATGCTAAAAGACAAACTACATCCTCAGGTTTTACAAGCTTGGAACGATCTACATCAAAGCGAATCCACTCTAGAAATCAACTGCGTTGATTATAATTTCATACTGGCTTCGTGCCTTTCTCTGGTCAAAACATCAATATCTGAAGACAGGAATTGTGTCATCATTGTCTCAAATAACTACGACAGAGATCACATAATTAAAATCTGCGAAAAAGCCTTTTTCAACTACTTAGACGTCTTTAGGCAATCTGAATTAACTGAAAAGAACATTTCACACATTAGGTCCCAATTCAAAACGAAAGATCAGAAGGACTTCAATAACAATGATCGTCAAAAATTGCGTTCAATTATAGACCTTGTTAATTTAAATTTAGCACAATCATTTATCGGTGATCGAAGTCTAAGTGATCTTTGCAATCAATTTGCTCTTAATGAAATTCACATAAGTGCTCTTCCAATTGTTTCACTATCTCCTTCTCATTTAGATTATTCTAAAAAAGAATTCTACTACCTAATCGGACGCATAGAAAAGGCGGCAAAACTATACAATTCCAATCTAGATCATCAATTGGAACATAAGCATCTATTTGATTCTGATACCCTTTTAAAATTAAATAGTGAAAGATCTCGATCAAGAATTGTCGAATATTTAGAAATGTACCTCATCAAAGGATTAGAGCTTCAAGCTCATCTTAGTGAGCTTAAAAGGAAAATCTTTGTCGATTTTGAAACAAAACTCATTCTAGATTTCGAAAACTTAAAGCAGTTATTACATGAGGTCATCGAAGGTTCTCAAGACTCGAAAATTGTTAAAAATGGATTTCTAGGATTTACGAAAGCTGAGGATAGACCACAAGAAGGTAAACTCCAACAAATCAATGAACTAAGAAATTGTTTGGGACTAAATGCCATCGATGATTCTGACTTCAGTTCCACTCATACTCTCCAATTAATTTTAGAAGATCTCAAAGAGAAAAAATTAAAGATTATTGGATCAAAAATCCAAGAAGACCTAAGAAGTATAAATACATTAAATACTTCAGATAATCACATCGCTTTAATTCAGGACGATCTTAGATCATGGACTGACAAGATTAATAAACTATCAATATTCCATAGCTCGATTGAAATCAATTCGAACAATCTGGAAGAACAAATTAAGGCTACCAAGAGAATTATTGAAAAACTTAAGCACTCCTTACTTACCATTGAAAATGCACTACCTGTCTTCGAGTGGTTAAGTTTTCAAGATGATCTCCCTAAGTTTTTAATTGACTTTATTGAAGAAATAAAAATATACCCTAAAAACCTATGGACCAAAATATTCGAGCAGTGGTACTTACGTCATTGTTTAGTATTCTTCGAGGGATCTATAGATATTCATAAACTAAAATCAATTTACCGATCCAATGACTTTAACATTGACGAAAGTCAATCTCAAAAAACTAATATTCGATTAAAATCCGAAATAGAAAAAATAAGATCAACGGATAAAAGTCTGTTTCAAGAGTTAATTAAAAAGAAACAGCCTAGAATAGATTTTGGGCAACTTCTTCAATCAAGTGATATTATTCAAAATGCATTTGATGTTACGATTATCAATGCAAAAGATGTCAATCAAGATTCAATAAAAGATCGATGGGATGTCATACTTGACCTAAGTTTAAAAGAATGGAATTTATCATCGGAAATCTCTCATCATTTAAAATTCTCAAAAAAAGGTAACACTCTGAACGGGTATATTTTATCCGATAAAAACCTTAGTGAACTTCAGAGTTCAAACCAATTAAAAGAAGCCAAAAAAATAGCACTCGAACTTTTAAAAATAAACCAACAACTTATTGCTTACCAAAGTAAAAGCGAAAGTTTGATTAGTTGCTGGAGTCCGACAGTGACCGAAATGTATTTAGCGAAAAATCGAGATGAAGAATTTAAATTAATGCCACTAGGTGCCTCTTTATTTGACACGATCACAGAGGCACTCTTGGAAACAGATAAGAAACGTACCTTACTTCTCAATAATGGTCTGATAAACCCTCGGCCAAATCAAAGCAAACTGTACGAAATAAGTATGGAACACTATCTTGAAGATAAAGGGTTGGTTATCGAAAATCTATCCATCAAATCTTTAATTAGCACAAGACACGATTTTAACACCAAAGAAAAGGATGATCTAAATTTAGTAAAAAATGAAAGCCTTAAATTTTGATTTACTTCAGTACAGATCAGACTTACTTACAAGCACAAAAAACAAGATTAATTTCATTTACGATCCGGTACGCAAAAAGAATTATCAATTTTTACCAGAAGAATTTGTTAGACAATTAACCCTGCATTACTTACACAAAAGACTATCCTATCCATTATCACTCCTATCAGTTGAAAAACAATTTATCTGGAACGGCTTAAAAAAAAGGGCCGACATTCTTGTCTATGAAAAAGCTGATTACCCTAAAATTTTAATTGAGTGTAAGTCTTTTAAGATTCAAATAACAAACGATCACTTTAAACAAGCCGCAGTTTATAACCGACACTTGAAGGTTCCATACCTAGTATTGACAAATGGAAAACAGACATTTTGTTGCTATGTAAACTTGAAGTCACAGGAAGTAGAATTTATAAATGAGATCCCTTCATTTGGCGAAAGCCACATTTAATATAAAGTAAAATAGTTTATATTGCCATCGAAATTAAAACACTATGGAGACCAGAATTCTGATCACCGGAGCCAATGGTCAAATCGGTACCGTATTAACCAATCGCCTAAGAGAGATTTATGGTAAATCTTCCGTTATCGCTACAGACATCAAAGAAAGCGAGAGCGAAAATGAGCCATTTATTTTCTTGGACATACTCAATAAAGTTCGTCTACGTGAAATTGTCGAGGATTTAAAAATCACAGAAATTTATCACTTAGCCGCCATTCTTTCTGCTAGTGGTGAGTGGAATCCCAAGAAGACATGGAACGTGAATTTAAATGGGCTTTTTAGTATTCTAGATCTCGCAAAGGAAGGAATTATAAAACGTGTCTTTTTTCCTAGCACTATTGCTGTTTTTGGAAATACCACACCTCAAATTAATACCGGTCAAGACGTACCCTTGCTTCCAGAAACTGTTTATGGCATGAGCAAAGCGGCTGGAGAATTATGGTGTAATTACTATAATAAGCGCTATGGTGTCGATGTAAGGTCCGTGCGGTATCCGGGAATTATAGGTTACCAGTCTATTCCAAGTGGTGGCACGACAGATTATGCCGTAGAAATTTATCATGAGGCCATAAAAAATGGTGTTTACGAGTGCTTTTTGGCCGAACACACAAGGCTACCTATGTTATATATGCCTGATGCCATAGATGGTACTATAAAGCTGATGCAGGCGGATGGAGATAAATTATCGGTTAGATACAGCTATAATTTAGCGTCCATGAATTTTACCCCAAAGGAAATTTTCGAAAGTATTAAACAAATTATTCCCGAGTTCCAAATTAATTACAAACCTGATTTTCGACAAGACATCGCGGCATCTTGGTCAGAGAGTATTGATGACAGTCGCGCAAGGGAAGATTGTGGATGGAAACCAGATTACGATTGAGAAAAAATGACATATGATTACGAAACTTAAACCAATCTACAAGGATGTTTAAACATTTATCAAAAGAGATTCAAGAAGAATTAGATGCTTTAAAAGAGGCAGGTTTATATAAAGAGGAAAGAGTAATTACCACTCCTCAAGCTGCAGACATAAAAACCAGCTTGGGTGCAGAAGTGATAAATTTCTGTGCGAATAATTACTTAGGGCTTTCCAGTCATCCAGATGTATTAAGTGCTTCGAAGGCCACTATTGACAGCCATGGATTTGGAATGTCCTCTGTTCGATTTATATGCGGAACCCAAGATATTCACAAGACACTGGAGTCCGAAATAGCAAAATTTGTAGGTACCGAAGATGCCATATTATACGCTGCTGCTTTTGATGCAAACGGTGGTTTATTCGAACCACTGCTATCTAAAGAAGATGCCATCATATCAGACTCCTTAAATCATGCATCTATCATAGACGGAATAAGGTTGTGTAAAGCGGCTAGATATCGATATGCCAATAATGACATGGTCGATTTAGAGACCAAATTAAAAGAGGCAAAAAGCCATGGAGCCCGTCGAATATTGATTGCTACGGACGGTGTCTTTTCGATGGATGGGATCATAGCACAAGTGGATAAAATTTGTGATTTAGCGGATCAATATGAAGCCATGGTTATGGTAGATGACTGTCATTCGACAGGATTTATTGGTAAAAATGGTAGAGGCACAGCTGAATATTGTAATGCATTTGGTCGTGTCGATATCATTACTGGTACTTTTGGCAAAGCACTCGGTGGTGCTTCTGGTGGATTTACGGCAGCCAGAAAAGAAATCGTCGATCTTCTGAGACAAAAAAGTCGTCCTTATTTATTTTCGAACACGCTCGCTCCAAATATTGTAGGGGCGTCTATTAAGGTATTGGAGTTACTCCAAAAGAGTACAAGTCTCAGAGACAAACTTGAAGACAACACAAAATATTTTCGTACCGAAATGGGAAAATTGGGGTTTGATATAATAGACAGTGTTCACCCTATTGTCCCTGTAATGCTTTATGATGCCCCCCTAAGTCAAAAGTTTGCTAATCGCTTATTAGATCATGGAATTTATGTCATTGGATTTTACTATCCGGTAGTGCCCAAAGAGCAAGCACGGATTCGAGTGCAGATATCGGCAGGACATGAAAAAGAACATTTAGATAAAGCAGTAGCAGCTTTCGAAAAAGTAGGAAAAGAACTTGGTGTAATTTAAAAATCCTACATGACCCCAAAGTTTAATCATCAGGAGTTCAATATTTTTTTGATGCTATACGCTTCATTCACGGACTATGAATATTCCGAAAAGGAAGAAAAGAATATTCGAGAATGCTGCGATCAAGAGACATATCAGAAAATATTTAAACAGTTTAATGAGATGAGCAGTTTCCAGAGGTTACAAACAATAATAGATCACAAAGAAACGCACTATCCGACTAAGGAAAAAAAAGAAGCTGTATTGGATACATTAAAAAAACAGTTTGATGTAGATGGAGATTTTTCAAGGCCCGAACAGACTACATTACTTTTTTTAGACAAATTATTATAATGGATCTAAATTTTCGAGATAAAAACTTCGTCGTCACAGGGGCGACGAGTGGTTTTGGAAAAGCAATCGCTCTTCAATTAGTTACAGAAGGAGCCCATGTTATAATAAATGCACGAAACGAAGATAGGCTTCTTGACTTTCGTCAAAAATATCCAGATCAAATCCGAATACTGGCTGGAGACATAACCACAGATGCCACGCTTTCTGAGTTACTTGTAATGACTCATAATGAAAGAATAGACGGAATTGTTATAAACGCTGGAGGACCTCCAGCTGGATCTTTTATTGACTCCAAACTCGAAGATTGGGATGATGCCTACAGAAACATTCTTAGGTGGAAAGTTAAAATTACTCAAGAGCTTATGCCAAAATTTATCGAACAAAAATATGGTCGTTTAGTCTATATCGAGAGTGCCTCGGTCAAGCAGCCCATCGAAAATTTAGTATTGAGTAACTCTCTACGATTAGCCGTGGTGGGCTTTGTCAAAACTCTTTCCCAGGAAGTTGGAGACACGGGCATAAATCTAAATATTTTAGCCCCTGGTTATCATGCTACCCCTGCCATGGAACGACTATTTGAGAAAAAAGCTATGCTTTTAGGGATCAACAAAGATCAAGCTCGACAAGAATTCGAGTCGGAGATTAAATCTGGTAAACTTGGTGATCCGAAAGAACTAGCCTCTTTAGCTTGTTGGCTTTTATCTCCTCTTTCTGGTTATGTCACGGGACAAACCATTAGCGTTGATGGGGGGCTAATCCGTTCTACTTTAGGTTAGCGTAAAACCATTTGGATCATTTTACCTAAATGCTCCTCAAAAAGCAGTTCTCTATTATTTTTATAGCGATCTACCGTAGGCGTGTCGTAATGCCTTATGGTTACTAAATCTAAATCGGGAATTGATTCGAAATTAAATTCGCTATGCAAACATTCGCGAAAGCGAGAAATCCTATCCAATTCATTTTTAACACAAATTGTAAAACTAATTGCGGTGTTTCTCATTAAATTAATTCTTAGACCTAGATCAGAAAGAATTGTAAATATTCGACTCAAATGGTTTTCGGCAATAAACGAATAATCTTTTGTTGATACTTTTATTAAGCATTGATTATCCTCAAGAACAACAACAGGAGGATAATTCAAATCCTTAAATTCATGAATAAGGGTACCCGAATCTTCAGTTTCCACAAAAGATCGAACATATAACGGAATATTTTTATTCTGAAGAGGTTTTATAGTTTTCGGATGAATCACCTTGGCCCCGTAATAGGTCATTTCGATGGCTTCTTTATATGACATCTTGTCAATAATTTCTACATCTTCGATTTTTTTTGGGTCACCGGTCAAAATCCCTGGAACATCTTTCCATATGTGCAAAGAATCCGAACCCAATATATACGCAAAAATTGCGGCAGTATAATCCGACCCTTCTCTACCTAAGGTCGTCGTAAAATTCTCGGATGTACAACCTATAAAACCCTGGGTGATAAAAATTCCTTTTGTTTGATCTTTCAACTTAGACAATATCTTAGATTCACTTGTTTTCCAATCCACAGTAGCCTGTCTGAATCGATCATTAGTTGCAATTAAACCTCGTGCATCAAGCCATTCATTTTCTAAACTAGATTGTCTGGCATAGTCACTCAAAATGGTTGTAGATAATAATTCTCCTACAGAAACAATCTGATCATAACTAAAATCAAAATTTTCATGAGGTTCTTCCTCCAAGACCCATTCAATTTCTACAAAATGATCGTTTAAAGATTTAATCGTATTCTCAGGATTAACCATCAATTCAGAAACAACAGAATAATGCTCCTTTCGTAGTTCTTCGAGGAGTTGAAAAGCCTTTTCGTTTTGGGCGTGATGAGCCTCGACAATTTTCTCTAATTTATTGGTGGTTTTACCCATGGCTGATAAAACGAGTACAACGGGGTCCCCACTAAACTCTTTAAGTATACTCACTACGTTTCTGAAACCAATGGCATCTTTAACTGATGCCCCACCAAATTTAAACACCTTCATATTCCATGTTTTCGACTAGATCAAACCAAAATCTAAGATATTTGTTTTGATACGTAGAACTAAAAGCTCGGATAACTTTTTATTCTGCACCCTTGTTTATTTTGTATCTTTACGGCTTCCGCCAATTAAAATTTTATGGAAAGTACAGTTGGTAATGCACTTGTTTTATTAGGGGTTGGAATGCTAAGCGTGTTCTTCATTTTGTCTATGGTAGTGTTGCTTGGTAATGTTTTAATTCGACTTCTCAATCGTCTACCAGAAAAACAAACGCGAGGATCAAAACCGAAACCAATTGAACCGCATATCGAGACTATAATATCGAAAACTGTACACGACATCACCATGGGACAAGGAATAGTTTCAAGGATCGATCGGATTAAATAAGAAAACATGGGAAAAGAAATAAAATTAGCACTCGTCTATAGAGACATGTGGCAATCGTCAGGAAAGTACGTACCACGTGTGGATCAATTGTGTAAAGTGGCCCAACCGATTATCGACATTGGATGTTTTACTCGTGTAGAAACAAACGGAGGTGGTTTTGAGCAAGTTAATCTTCTATTTGGTGAGAACCCTAATATTGCTGTTCGAAAATGGACACAGGCTTTTAATGATGCCGGCATACAAACTCAAATGCTTGAGCGAGGACTGAATGGTATCCGAATGAGTCCAGTTTCTGAGGACGTCAGACAACTCATGTTTAAGGTCAAGAAAAAACAAGGAACTGATATATCGAGGTCATTTGACGGACTTAATAATCCTCAAAATCTAGAAGAGTCTTTTAAATACGCTAGAGAAGGAGGCATGATTGCTCAGGCTGCATTAAGTTTGACTTACTCACCTCTGCATAACGTAGAATACTACATCCAGCTTGCAGACGCTTACATTGATCGTGGCGCCGAGGAGATTTGTATTAAGGATATGGCCGGAATCGGTCGACCAGTTTCTATCGGAAAAATAATAGCCGGAATCCGAAAGAGACATCCAAATATTACGATACAATATCACGGACACTCGACCCCAGGTTTTTCCGTGGCTTCCTCCTTAGAAGCCGCTCGAAATGGAGCCGATATAATTGATTGTGGTATGGAGCCTTTAAGTTGGGGAACGGGACATGCGGATCTATTAACCATTCATGAAATGTTAAAAGATGCAGGGTTTTCTGTTCCAGACATCAATATGGATGCCTATATGCATGTACGTGCATTGAGTCAAGAATTTATGGATGATTTTTTAGGATATTACATTAATCCTCAGAATCGTTTCATGAACTCTCTTTTGATCGGGCCAGGACTTCCTGGTGGTATGATGGGTAGTCTTATGGCCGACCTTGAAAACAATCTTAAAAGCCTAAACAAATGGCTTACAAAGAATAACAAAGCGAATCTTACTCAGGAAGAATTACTCATTAAGCTTTTTAATGAAGTCAAATATGTATGGCCTAAAGTTGGTTACCCACCATTAGTCACTCCATATAGTCAATATGTAAAGAATCTTTCATTGATGAATGTTATTCAGATGGAGAAAGGCAGACAACGATGGTCTATGATTGATGAAAATACCTGGGGAATGCTCGTCGGTAAATCAGGTAAATTATTAGGTCCGATTGATGATGTGCTTCTTAAAATGGCCAAGGATCAAGGACGTGAATTCTTTGACGGAAAACCTCAAAGTTTATATCCAAATGTATTAGAAGATTATAGAAATAAAATGAAAGAAAAAGGATGGGACACAGGTGAAGACGATGAGGAACTTCTGGAATACGCTATGCATCCCCCTCAGTACGAAGATTTTAAATCGGGAAGAGCCAAAGAGAAGTTCTTAGCCGATCTTGAAGAGCGTAAAAATAAAAAGGCGCAAGCCAATGGAATGTCTATCGCGGAACTTCCAAGAAGTATCGATGTTACTATTGGTGATGAAACTTACAAAGTGAGTATCTCCTATCCTAATAGCTCAGATCAAGATATGGACCAAGAAGGAAGTGCATCTAGTAATAATAATGGATCGGGTGAGTCAGGAGATTTCAAATATATCACAGCGCCTATTGAGGGTAAATTTTTCTTAACCAAGGATAGCTCCGAAAAAGGCTTAAAAATTGGTGATACTGTGAGTGTCGGAGATACCGTGGCATACATAGAATCTATGAAAGTTATTAACGCAATAAGTTCTGATATAAGTGGGACAGTTGTAGAAGTCATGGCAAATCATGGGCAAGACATTGAAGAAGATGACCAGATAATTAAAATAGCATAATCATGGAGATTCTAAGGAGTTTATATGATATGACGAGCTTTTCTGAAATTGCTCAAAGTCCCGGTAGTTTACTAATGATTCTTCTTGCATTTGGTTTATTGTATTTGGGTATAGCCAAAAAGTACGAACCTCTGTTACTTGTGCCTATTGCCTTTGGGGTTTTAATTGCAAACTTTCCTGGGGGTGGCATGGCAGTCATTCAAGCGACCAGTGAAAACCACATCGATGAATTAAACCTTTTAGAGATTGCAAAAAAGCATGGCATTATGAACATGTTATATTATGCATTAATTAAAACAGGCTTATTACCGCCCTTGATTTTTATGGGAGTCGGTGCTATGACAGATTTCGGTCCGATGCTTAGAAATTTACGTTTAGCTTTTTTTGGCGCAGCCGCACAGATTGGAATATTCACGGTGCTTGTGAGTGCAGTCTTACTTGGTTTCGATATAAAACAAGCAGCTGCACTCGGGATAATTGGAGGTGCTGATGGACCTACAGCTATTTACACATCTATTGTACTTGCTCCCGAATTACTGGGCCCTATAGCCATTGCGGCTTATTCCTACATGGCCTTAGTTCCAGTCATTATTCCTTTAGTTGTACGTTATTCAACTACCAAAAAGGAATTGAAAATAAATATGAAAGAGCAGGATAAGTTATATCCGAGCAACATGGAAATCAAAAACATGCGGGCACTTAAAATTATCTTCCCAATTTTACTTGGTTCAATAACTGCCATTTTAGTGCCTTCGTCGATACCTCTAGTAGGAATGCTTTTATTTGGGAATTTAATTAAAGAAATAGGTTCTGATACAGGCCGACTTCAAAAAGCGGCTTCGGAAACTATTATGAATACAGCCACCATATTTCTTGGTCTAACTATTGGAGCGACAATGACAAGCGAAAGTTTTTTGGATTCTAAAACCTTACTTATTGTTTTAGGAGGATTCATTGCTTTTTCTATATCAATTCTAGGTGGTATTGTGGCCGTCAAAATTTATAACCTTTTTTCTAAAAAGAAAATAAATCCTTTAATTGGTGCTACAGGATTAAGTGCAGTGCCTATGGCCTCCAGAGTAGCTAATGAAATCGCACTCAAGCACGATCGAAATAACCATTTATTACAGTACGCCATGTCCTCCAATATCTCTGGTGTCATTGGTTCTGCAATTGCCGCTGGTGTTTTAATTAGCTTTTTAGGTTAAATTTTTCTAAAAAATACTTCAAAATCGTGGCTTTTTAGGAATGACTACGTCTCAAGGATAGTAGTTAGTAGTTTTTTCATGCTTTTTCGATTTAGAAGCTATCAGAGGATAGCTTCTTTTTTTTTTATGTTTAGGTCATGAAAGTATGTGGCTTCAGTTTCATAAGAAATGCCGTCAAATTCGATTATCCAATCGTCGAGGCCATCAAATCAGTATTGCCCTTGTGTGACCATTTTGTTCTGGCTGTAGGTAAAAGTGAGGATGACACACTTAGACTGGTCAGTGACATTGATCCTAAGGTCGAGATTATCAATACTATATGGAACGATGATTTACGAAAAGGAGGTAAGGTCCTGGCATTGGAGACCGATAAAGCTTTTAAACATATTTCAGAAGATTTCGACTGGTGCATCTACGTTCAAGGTGATGAGGTTTTTCATGAGGATGGTATGGACACATTGGCGAAAGCCATGAAATCTTTTAAATCAGATTTAAATGTTGATGGACTCCTACTTAAGTACAGACATTTTTATGGGAGCTATGATTATATCGGTGATGCTACAAATTGGTACAGGCATGAAATCAGAGTTATCCGAAACTTAAAATCTATATATTCATATAGAGATGCCCAAGGATTTCGAAAAGGTAACAACCGAAAGTTACAAGTAAAAAAAGTAGATGCATATATTCATCATTATGGCTGGGTAAAAAATCCAGAAAAAATGCAAGCCAAGGTTGAATCCTTCAATCGCTTATGGCACAATGACGAATGGGTAAATAACAATATTGTTTCATCTGAAGTTTTTGATTACGGAAAAATTAAGTCTCTGCAAAAATTCAAAGGGACACATCCTGAGGTGATTCTCAAAAGGATTTCAAAAATGAATTGGAGTTTCTCGCATGATATAAGCCGAAATAATTACACTTTCAAAGACCGATTAAAACTGTTTATTCAAAGAAAAACAGGATACTTACCTGGAGAATATCGGAATTACAAAGAGATATAGTTAAGAAGACAAAAGATTGTTTTTGTGTCAACTAAAGCTCAGCTATTTAGTACATTTAAGTAAAGACAATTAATTAATTATGTCAAAGTTTACTTATCTAACTCTACTTATTTTATTTACTTTTTCCTTATCTGCGCAAGTCGTCATCAATGAATTTTCCGCAGCCAACTTCGAAAGCTATATTGATAACTTTGGTGCCGACTCGGACTGGATAGAGCTTTATAACACAAGTTCTTCTTCCTTCGACCTAGAAGGATACCACTTAAGTGATCGAATAGGTAACCCCACTAAATGGGAATTTCCAGCAGGAGTAACAATTCCTGGAAATGGACGATTAATAATATGGGCTTCCGGTCAAGATGTGGTAGGCTCAGAGATTCATACAAGTTTTAAAATTACTCAAACAAGAAATGAAGAGGCTATTGTATTTTCTGATCCAAATGGAATAATTATAGACTCTCACAATATCGACGTTCCAAACAAAACCAATCACTCTTATGCGCGCATGAGCGATGGAGGCTCTACATGGGGGGTGGCGGTTGTTCCGAGTTTTGATGGCCCCAATGGCAACGTCGTAAACGGATATGCTGCTTATTCTGACATTGAACCCAAAGGAGGCTTTTACAATGGAACCGTTGAGGTGACCATAACTACGGATGATTCTGATGGGACAATTTATTATACCTTAGACGGGTCCGATCCTGATAATACAGACTTTGAGTACACCGGTCCGTTTACCATTCAAAGTACGACAGTTGTTAGATCGATAGTTTATTCTCCTAATGCAGAACTTCCAGGATTTATAGAAACCAATAGTTATTTGATAAATGAGAATCATTCTGTTCCTGTTATCTCAATTGCTGGTGAAGACATTGCGGAATTAATGGACGGATTTCAGTTTGACCCTGTTGTTTCCATCGAAATTTACGGTGCGGATGGAGAAAAATGGGATGAGGCAGTGGGAGAATGTAATAAACATGGAAATGACAGCTGGGCATATGACCAAAGAGGAATAGATTATATAACTAGGGATCAATTTGGTTACGACAGTGATATAGACCATCAGGTGTTTTCAAGAAAGGAAAGGACTGAATACCAACGTCTGATTCTAAAGGCTGCCGCAAACGATAATTATCCTTTTGAAGACGGTGCGCATATCAGAGACGCTTTCGTTCATACCTTATCTCAGATAGCAGATTTAGAAATGGATGAGAGGACCTACGAACCCTGTATCCTCTATATCAATGGAAATTATTGGGGAGTCTACGAAATTCGCGAAAAAGTGGACGATCACGATTTTACTAAAGAATATTACAATCAAGGGAAAGAGTGGATAGACTTTATAAAAACCTGGGGAAATACCTGGGAAGAATATGGCACTGACGATGACTGGTACGATCTCACAGATTATATCGAAAACAACGATATGACTGATCCAGAGCACTATGAATATGTCAGCGAACGGCTAAACTTCTTGAGTCTTATTGATTACATAATTAGCCACTCATGGAATGTATCCAGCGATTGGTTGAATTGGAACACAGGCTGGTGGCGAGGACGGAAAGACTCCGGGACTGCCAAAAAATGGCGATATATCTTGTGGGATGAGGATGCCACTTTTGGGCATTACATAAATTATTCTAATGTTCCTTCTCAGGACCCCGATGCCGATCCATGTGACCCAGAAGAAATTGGAGACTTCGTGGATTTCGAAGGACATCTCGGGATTTTTGAAAAACTTTTTGAAAACCAGGATTTTCTGGAGTTATACATAAATCGATACGCCGATTTAAATAATACCTATTTTTCATGTGACTATACCATTCCGATGTTAGACAGTCTCATTGGTCAAATCGAGCCAGAGATGGCTCGGCACATAGATCGATGGGGAGGCACAATTTCAGATTGGGAAGACAAAGTTCAGGAGCTAAAGGATTTTATGATTGAGAGATGTGAGATATTAGATCAAGGCATTGTCGATTGCTATGAGGATGAGGGAATAACTGGTCCCTTTGAGTTGACAATAAATGTAGAACCAGCAGGTAGTGGAAAAGTCCGTGTAAATACTCAAACTGGTTTATCTTATCCTTGGAGTGCAACATATTTCGGTGGTGTTGGACTAGAGCTGGAAGGGATCCCGAATGGAGCAAATTCTTTTTGGTATTGGGAAGTAGCAAATAATATGTTTGGGCCGTCTCAAATGGATGAGCTTATCGAAATGAGTCTGGAAACAGGAGATGAAATCACTGCGTATTTCATCGAATCTGCGCCTTGTGCTCCCCCATCTAATTTACAAGTAGACTCCACTCTAACTACGGCAGATTTGAACTGGATAGGCTCCTTTGGGGCTGTAGGTTATAATATTGAATACAAAGCAACAAGCTCCGCAGATTGGAATATAATTTCGAGTATAGAACCTACGGTTGAACTTATGATGTTAGATGCGTGTACTATGTACGACCTTAGAATTCGTTCTGTTTGTGAAACAGATTTATCGGATTATACTGAGTTTAATTTTATGACGCAGTGTATGGTAAGTACTGAAGATCTTGAAAACACCGGTATTAAAAATATTAACATCTATCCCAATCCCTTTTCTGATAGATTTGCTATTGATGTAGAAATTGACGATTTAGATTTTCTTAACATGCGTATTCTAGATAATTCTGGAAAGACTATAGTAGAAAATGATATAATGATTTCACAGAAATACATTCGAAAAGAGTTCGACAATTTGGAGGGTCTACCAGGAGGCTTTTATACTCTTCAGCTTATTTCTAATAAAGGAATGAGTTCAATACCACTCGTAAAAATGCGTTAGTGGATATTTAGCGAAGAAAAATCTAGAGTATTTTAAGAAAGCACTTAACAGTAAATGGTTATATGTTTTAGGTGCTGAATAAAGTCGGGTAAATTGTAATTCGAGTAATGTAAGAACCAAAAAAAGTATTAGATAGACTGAGCTCAGACATTTTAAAATCCTATTGTTATGCGATCATAGGATTGTCTTGGCTATCTAGTGTAAAGAAAGAAAATGAAAGAAAGAATAGACAGACTTCTTGAAATTCTCAATAAATACTCAATATCAGAAGTGAACAAAATTTATCGTGACAAAGAAGTAGAACTTGAAATGGAGTATTTCACAAAATATCCAGATGTAAGATGGTCAGAAAGCCTAAAGAAAAAAATGATTCAAGCCGCTAAGCGGAAGCAAATCTCGAAAGGGAGAAAAAAATACTTAGAAGACCAAGTAAAAGAATTATGTTCTTACAATATTGAAGAACAAATTAAATTGGCAACTGAAGACCTTAAGCTACTAATTGAAAATCTAAGCAAATCTGGTTTAACACTTTACGAAGTAAAATTATTGCGTATAGAATTTTCTGATTTGCAGCATTTAGCATATGTGCAAGCATATGCTAAATACGAGAAAAAATGGTACGAAAATGAATTAGGTGGATTTGAGTCATTATTCAATTCCGCAAAATATTGGGATGAATTGGATTCGAGTAAATTTAGTTCTATAAATGAACTTCTGGAAATTATTGAAATTGAAGATGAAGAATATCCTTCAATATTTATTGACCTTAGAACATTACGAGTATTTGAGGCAATAGAAAGAGCCATGGAAAAATCCACAATTAAAATGAAATTAAGTGACTGCATTCCTAATGCAGATATTGAAATAGGTATTCATGACGATGAATTTTACACTATAAGAAAAAGTGAATACAGTTTATAACACCATATGACATGAACATTTTGTCTCTTTACCGGCTAAAATTCGACGGCTATAAATGAGTACGTAAACTGATTTAAATGATTTTGTTTCAATGCGAGAAACTCAATTTTTAGATTCTATGCTTCTACTTAATTTCCAAAACTAATTCCAATTCCTTTTGCCGTATGGATGAGATAATGATCTAAATCCACATAATTATATTCTTCGGTAGCCTCCTCCAGCGTCGATGAATCAATTCTGTTGTTTTTGAAACACACCATTCGACCGTAATTCTCTTCTAATACTAAATCAAAAGCCGCTTTACCCAAAGCAGTGGCCAATATTCTATCGAAAGCTATTGGTGTACCACCTCTCTGGATATGCCCTAAAACTGCAGCTCGTATCTCCGGTTTCACTCCAGCGTCTTCAAGTTGAATTCTAAGAGTATTCGCTATACCTCCAAGTTTAATGTGTTCGGAGTACTTATCAACTTTCCCCGTAACTTCCTCATTCAATGCGCGGGCTCCTTCGGCTATTACAATGTTAACAAAGCCTTTACCACCCTTATATCTCTTTTCAATCTCACGCTTTACTACCTCAATATTATATGGAATTTCAGGGATCAAACAAAGTTCCGCTCCGCCCGATAATGCCGTATGTAAGGCGATCCAACCAGCATCACGACCCATCACCTCTAATATCATGACGCGATGATGACTATTTGCAGTAGTCACCAATTTATCAAAGGCATCTGACGCTATTTGTACAGCCGTAGAAAAGCCAAAAGTAATATCCGTGGCGGACAAGTCATTATCAATGGTTTTAGGAACTCCAATGATGTTTAATCCTTTATCAAAAAGCGCTTTTGATATTTTTTGAGACCCATCGCCTCCTATATTTATAACTGCATCAAAACCAGACTCTTTAATTTTATTAACTAAGCTATCAGAAATATCCACCATATGAACACTTCCGTCTGAAGAGCTTTGAGGATAAGATAAAGGATTCCCTTTATTCGTAGTTTTTATGATGGTGCCCCCTAAAACATGAATTCCTGCGATCGCGTCATTATCAAGACGAATTACTTCCATAGGATCATTCAAAATCCCATTGAAAGCTTCAATTGACCCATAAACTTCCCAATCAGTATATTGATTTGCCGATTTTACAATCGCACGAATAACTGCATTTAGGCCAGGACAATCTCCTCCTCCTGTAAGTACTAAAAGTTTTCTACTCATCTATCCCCATAAATTCTTTGGATACACTTTATCGTCGATTAAGGCATTCAACTTTGCCATCACATTGGGTTTATCTTCTTGATAAGTGACACCGAACCAACTTGCATCGCAATCTAATATTTTAGTGTCCAATGTATTATCGGTAATTAATTTATCAACGACGTTTGGGATGTAAAATTCTGACTTCATTTCCATGCCCCTAGTCGACAAAAACTCCTTAAACTGATATTCTGCATGTTCGAAAAATTCAGGTGTAAATCCCCACATATTCATTGAAACCAATGAGTTAAATTGGAGATTTG
>JAHDBE010000241.1 GCA_020630555.1 Saprospiraceae bacterium | reverse complement strand
AACGTCACCGTCGCCTAAAATCAACAAAAGGGGTGAGCAGAGTCTCTCTTAGGCCTAAATCTGTGACAAATTATATGACGACGGACAGAATACGGCATTCCCAAACCCTAACTAACTGAATTCACGGTTACTGAATATTGGAAGCCGTGCCTATTTTTTCAACAACGTTCACGAATTCCTTCCGTTTGCGGCTTTACGCGATTCCAAAAGAAACCACATCAGTGACGTCGTTGGCCGAACCCGCAAACCTTCAGCTGTTATTGTAAAGCGGATCGCCAAGGCAACCAAGAAGTTCAAAGGTGAAAAAGTACTTTGTACCTAAAGCTTCGGGACAATAGACTCATTCTTGAAACAGGTATCCGTAGTCCTAGGCGTAGTCCCGGGTCAACAGATGGGTTAAAAAATGTAATAAATATAATTACTTATATGGAAAAATAGAGTCTTCTCACCCGCACCATTTGACAGTTTCACAGTAATAAATCTACATTGAATAGACATTTAGATAATCCTAATGTTGATGCTGTCGTAACATACCAACCGCTTTCAAAAAGTGAGCATAGTGCTCTCTTTAGGGCGTTATATGACTTATTATTATGACCTTGGGACTATAATATGAGAACTGAATTTTTTCCTGACTATTTTGAAGATAAAGGAAACGGTCATTTTGTTCTAAAGGACAAGGTATTTGACGGATTGGAAGTTTTTGATTTTGTTATTACCCAAAATGACCATTACAGGATTGTTGAGCTTGAGAACGTCAAATTCATAAATTGCAAAATTACTAGAGGTGTGTTTACCGTTTATGGAAACACATTCATGAAGAATGTAACCATAGAAAACATGAATTGTATTGAGTACCATTTTACGGCGAACAATCAGCTAGATAATGTACAAATCATAGGTGGGCATAAATCCATTCTTAGGATGGGCCGGGCTATGGATCAGATGGCTAACTATATTGACGGAGTTCAATTGCAGCATCCTTCTGATCAAAATGGAATATGTCTGGATCTCAGTAAATTTAAAGGGGCTATGAATATACAACATATGTTTGCTACCAATCTAAAACTTAATCCTGAATTACACATTGTAGCGGAGTTTGATCGACTCAAAGAATTGCCTCAGGATATTATAGATCTTTGCGGATATTATGCTGAGGATTTTAGAATTGTTGCGCATGATTCAGAAACTAAAGTATACATCTCTAGTCTATTTGATGAAGATGGGTCCATTGATTCCGAAGTTGTAAAAACCGTAAACGAATTACGAAGCCGTGGCTTGTTAGCTTAGTACGAATTACTTTCAGAACTTGAATTGCTTTCTGGGGCGTTTGGCCCTCCATTCGCATTTTTCCGGATAGCTCAGCGATCCGTTCCAGCAGCTTTTGCCCCGGCGGATCAATGGACAGGCCTTGCACAGGTGCTTGTGTGTTTAATTGAGAGAGAATTGTGTTCTCTAATTTTGGATCAATACTCAGGACGGCCAGATCCGCATGTCTTCCCTTCAAGGCGTAAAAATCTTATATTCCGTTTTGCGGCTTTCTACATATAAATGTGACAATCCTTAGAACAACTATGGATTATCGAACCCTCAGAATCGTTGACAAGATTAGCTTTTGTCACTTTCAGTGGAAACCAAAGCAAAAGAACTTAATCTAATATTCGCCGGGATTTCACTCACGCCAATAACAGTTCGCGCTAGCAACTTGTAAGGAGCATGTTTACAAATAAACGATCGATTTTAATGGGAGTTTAAATGAGTTCTAGTGATTTAGATGTACACAAACTAATCTATGAGGATACTGGAGGGGTCGTCTCATTTCCTAAAATCAAGTTAATTGGCTGGGTCGATTGTGATCCAGAATCCAAGATTGCTTCTGATGAAAGGTTAGAGGTTTATGATGCGGTCAAAAATGTACTAAAGAAAGATTATGTCTACAACACCGAGGAATATCTCTTAAGTGAAATAGAAGACGAAAAGTTCTCTGTGGTTTGTGTGATTGACTCAGATATTGCATTTAAATGTAAATTGTGTGGAGCCTCCGATATACCCTCGGATATACCTGGACTGAACTTGCTAACGGAAGAATGGTTTTTTGTCCCCGATGATTTGAACGATGTTCTGTATAGAGTACCCGTCGCCATATTGCACTACATAGATGAACATGGGTACAAACCGCCGAATGTCTTTTTGGGAGCTCTAAGTCGTTTTCAAAATGTTAATGAGTATTGGTATGATGACGATCCAAGGTTAATCGTGTTCTCAGGCACAACAGGCCATGTTGAGCGAGACTCAGTGGTGCTAGATATGTCTATTGATGAGGCAAAGGAAAATATTGACAATTATTTAAGAGAAGGCAGGGTTTTGCGCGCAACTTCTTCTTCACTGTGAGTTTGGCTTTCCAACAGAACAAGGATGAGAACCGGCGATTACCAGCTATCATCGCCAACAATCATCTGAAGCAAGACTTTGCTGTCACAGCACCAGACACAGTCTGAGTTCACAGTTTACCAGCCAGGAGTGGTTGAGCTTTCTAAAGGATCATAAGCTCAAGCCCAGTAAGAGACGGAGGCGTAACTGCTATGAAAATGCTAGGGCTCAAAGCTTCTTCCATCTTCTCAAAACAGAACGGATCAGGCGAAAAACCTACAAAACAAGAGCATTAGCCCGTCTGGATATCTTCGATTACATAAAACTGTTCTACAATCCCATACGCAGGCATGCTAATAATGGGATGATGTCACCCGTTGATTATAAGATGGCAGAAAAAATGAAGTACCAAGGTATCTACAAAAGCTGGGGTACATCAAATAGGTTAAAATGGTAAATTGAGTCTTCTCACCCGCACCATTTAAGAGTTTCAAACAAATTGACAGTGGAGTTCCTTCAACTACAGTGTTCCCGTTTCCCATCCCTTAACCAAATATTTCAAACGGAGTAGAACTTGTTATCGAAGGTAACAATAGAGTGCCTCAAGTCATATAGCCTATACGAATATGGTACATCTCACCCTCTTTTGGCACAGGACCTTAAAGATCTAATGTTTCGAGAAAATACGGGAATGTTCGAACTTTATATAAATTTAGGGTACCCGCCTATCGGAAAAGGAGGGATTTTATTGCCTATGGACCAAATTTTGGAAAACTTAAATGATGGCTCAAATCTTTGGGGATTGGAAGAAGATGAGCGATCCAAGAATGCATCTCGCTACTATATTCGCTTGCAATCTGTCGAAGGGGGCGAAAGTTGGTACTACCATACCAAAAGTGACAGAATTTATTTGTGTGAGTGGGGGAACGAGAAACTTATGATTTCCAGTCAATTAAAGCCAGCATTTTCGTCATCTTATGAATTTGTAAATTGGATGTATGATGATGAATATACCGATACCATATTGTCGGGAATTTAACCGTGAACTCTAAATTTAGAGTTTGCCAAAATTCGATTTATAGATAACTCTGCATTTAAGGTTCTCAGACCGATGGGTAAAACATCACCTAGATAATATGAATTCTAATGAGAAATATAACCGTTTAAATCTATAAGATCTAGCTTGGAAGGACATGCGGAATACATACAAAGATAGAAGTTACTTTGACAGACAAGCCGAAGAGTTTGCAGAGGATAAAGCTATTGCTATGAAAAGTATAGCTGAGCCCAACATATCAGAAAGAGGAAAACAATTTGTTCTTCAACAGATTTTTGAAGCTCAAATAAATGAGTTTTTGTGGTTATATAATACTGGGCATCCGATTAAACAAACTGTTGATGTACTTAACGAAGCTTGAGCGTTATTAATTGAGCTACTAGATTTTACACTAAATAATGATCTAGATCCGATGGACAAATTTCAAATTATCCCTGCCGACAAAATCAAGTACTATCCACTGTTAATTCTATCCAATGTTTCGCCTGAAACAGCCCATCAAATTTTCGAGTTTACGAATACTGAACTAAACTTCGCGGTTAACGAAAATTTAAAGGAAGTCGATATCGCATTTGATGGATTTTTTATCGAGATAGCTAATTACTTTGGATTTAAATCTGACAAAACTTCACAAAAGTTGCTAGACGAAAAAGCGTATGGATTATTACACAAATGTTTTTCGGATCCAGAAAACAAAAAAGCAATCTTGGTTGATTATGTAAATGGATGGGCCAAGCTTGGTCAAGCCGAAGACATTTATCCAAAAAATCAACTAAGGAACCCAGATCATATGTACTTTACAGGATATTGGTGATTTTTAGGTGGAGCAGTTGCAAAAATGCTAAATATCGACGATGAATCTCTCAAAGATCATCCCGATTATCCATATGATTTAGTTCATGCCAGCAATTGGAAATGATATCTTGATTTAACAATATGTGAGAAGCATGCGGAATTTCGAGGAATAATTCGTTCCATCGAGTAAAAATTCGTATTCCACCCGCACCACTTTAACTTTAACAGAATATGAACACGATTTCGTGAGCCATTCGACTTGGTATAAGCATT
>JAHDBE010000240.1:3272-4503 GCA_020630555.1 Saprospiraceae bacterium | reverse complement strand
TAATTAATTTTAACTTTCTTTCCTGGTAATTTATTCCAAATACCTTCACCTTCTTGCATTCCTTGAGAAGAGATGACCCATAGTACAGGATGACGCGTAGCTACAGCAGGAACTCCCGCAAATCCATCCGTAAAATAGATAACTGCATCAGGTTTATATTCATCGTTGGCAAAACGGATTGGCTCTGTAAAATCGGTTCCTCCACGCCCATGAACACATTTAGGTAAAATCCCTCGATACAGATATTTTTTATGAATCTTTGTATCACATTCTACAATAAAAACTTCTGCTCCTTGTCTCCATATAAAATAAATTTCACTGAAAAACTCTGCCAAGTCTTTTTGGTTGATACTACCAGAAGTATCTATAGCAACTAATAATTTATGATGTCTTTTAACTTTAATTCCTGGAGTTGTGCCATAACGTTTGGATGGGCGACGGATGGTATTTTTCAAATAAGTACTGTTGCTACTTGCTGCAAATAGTCGGAGAATACGACGCCAGTTAAATTGTGGTTTCATATCCGCCAAAATCTTCTCCAACATTTCTACTAAACCCGCAGGTAGATTACCATAATTTTTGTACTTATGCCGAACCCGATTTACAGTTTGCTGGATCACATTGTTCATTTGATGTTCGATAATCTTTTGTTCTCCAGGAGTGAGTTTTTCCATCTCTTGCCAAAACTGATGGCGTTCCAATTCCTGATTTTGGCTACTCAATAGATCGGATAAACTGATGGGGCTGGTATCATAACCCTGCGGGTCAGTACGTTGCCTTCCATTTCCACCACTACCTTGCGGATTCGTACATACTTCAAAAGACATTTTGGGTTGGAGACCTAAAACTTTTTTAAGCTGTTCATAATAATAACCTACATCTTTATTGGGTAATAAAGTAATCCCATACATTGGTTGCAAATGCCAAAATCGTTGAAGTGTAATGCCGCCCTCTGGTAGTTGTTTAGGTAAAATATATTGATTCACTACTATATCAGCAGCTATATTATAGAGTGTTTTATTCGAAAATTTTTTTTGTGTGATGAGGTGTTTTAAAACGATGTGTAAAACTTCATGTTTGATTAAACCATAACGATGATCATCATTCAGTGGTTTCCAAAATTCAGGATTTACCATCGTCAAATACTAACTTCTAAGACAACAACTTTTGGAGCAGCTGATAAAATTTCATCATTAGCTTGATCTTCAATTGAAGTTTGTAGCATTTAATC
>JAHDBE010000240.1:0-3262 GCA_020630555.1 Saprospiraceae bacterium | reverse complement strand
AGCTGTCCGATCAGACATCTATTTAGGCATACCCATCATAAAATGACCATAAAAAGGTTCATTAATGAGTATTTTAATACAGGTTTTCGCTATGTCATCTAATGGATTGAAGTGCATGCTGTTTTATCCTTAGGTTAATCTCGTTCTGTTTAAATAATTGAGTATCAGTGTTTTTATATTAAGTGACAATTATTTGATTACAATATACAACTATTTTGTTTATTTTGGTAATGAAAGCCTACTTTTGTTATTCACATTATGTTTACGTAACACTAAGGGCATGTTGGGGATTTGTTCTTTTAGTTGAAAATGACATTTGGAGACCAATTAATAAATCGCCAACATGCTCTAAAGGATAAGTTGACGAATAGCGATGGATTCGAGATTTAGTATTAAAGAAAAAATATTAGGAGATAAAGAAGAGCGAGTTTACTTCAACGCTTGCAAATGTACCCAGTAGTCTTCTTGAAAAGGAATTTGAATCGTTTTAAATCCGACGTCTTTCAACCACTGTATTTGATCTTCATAATGATCTGGGCGATCAAAAGTATCATAATGTTACATGATCCATTTCCATTTTTCGCCATCGGGGAAATGATGATTCACTTGAGTACCCCATTCTTTCAATAATAGAGGATGGTCTTCATGTTTTTTATTAATCATCAAATCTGTGATAGATAAAATACCACCTTTTTGTAAAGCTTTATAAACTTTGGGGAAGAGCTCTTGTTTTTCTGCTGATTCGCAATGGTGTATACTAAATCCTGCCACTACAAAATCATAAGCCTCTTCTTCAAAAGAGAAATCTTTAAAATAGCTCGTTACATATTGAATGTTGTAATCCTTAAATTGTTTTTGACACAATTCAATCATCTGAGGTGAAGCATCTAGTAAAGTATATTGAGCCTTCGGGAAATATTGCAAGAGCAAAGCCGTAACATTTCCATTACCACAACCTAAGTCTAAAATATGATGAGGTGTAAAATCTTTGGGAAGTCCTTTAATAAAACTTTGATTCAAAGCTAAATAATGAGGCACACAAGCAATCATGTCCTGCGTATAGTTCTTCGAAAATTCATCGAACTCTAAAGCTATGTTTTCTTTGACACGCATTTTTTAGTTTTTAATGGTTCATGATTTAATGGTACAATTACTAGTATACTAATATTACCCATAACCCTATACTTAAATTAAACTACTACACCACTGTACCATTACACCATTACACCATTACACCAAAATCACTTCCTCCTTCTTTTCTTCTTATTACTATACTTGCCTCTTCTTCTATCTTTGATAATCTGTTTTTTATTGAATTGTTTTTTCTCGCCAATGAGTTTATCCACTAAGTCAGCCCTACCCATTCTTTCAAGTTTTTCACGGATGATATTTTGATTCTCTTTTTTGTACCAAAAGAAAAACAAATGCTGATTCTTCTTTTCCTTTTTTGATTTAGCAGTATAGACAGGCTGCAAAGTATAAGGGTGTAAACCTGTATAATAAATCACCGTCGCTACTGTCATTGGAGTGGGAGTAAAATCTTGAACTTGTTCCAAGCGGAAGCCCATGTCTTTGGTTTCGGCAGCGAGGTTAGCCATTTCTTCCTCTGTTGAACCAGGGTGGCTCGAAATAAAGTAGGGACTCAATGGCTGATTCATAGTGTGTTTCTTGTTGATCTTTTCATACTTCTTTTTGAATTCATGAAAATGTTTGAAAGAAGGCTTTCGCATAATTTTCAAGGTTTCATCTGAAGTATGTTCTGGAGCTACTTTAAGGCGACCGCAGACATGGCGGGTTACTAATTGCTCCATATATTCATCCAAGCTATCATCTGCATTTTTGTTATAACTCTTGACTAAAAGGTCATAACGAATCCCACTACCTACAAAAGCTTTTTTGACTTCTGGATGTTGATCTACCTTTCGGTAAATTTCCGTCATTTGTTTATGGCTCGTATCTAAGTTGCTACAAATGACAGGGTGAATACAAGACGGACTGACACAACGATCGCAAATGGATTGTATCTTTCCCTTCATCTTATACATATTCGCAGATGGTCCACCCAAATCACTAATGTAGCCCTTGAAGTCTGGCATCTTAGTCACTTGATCGACTTCTTTGAGAATAGATTCTTCAGATCGACTAGCAATGAATTTTCCTTGATGCGCAGAGATGGTACAGAAGCTACAACCACCAAAACAACCTCTATGCATATTCACCGAAAAACGGATCATTTCATAAGCAGGAATAGAACCGCGTTTTTTATACTTCGGATGAGGTATCCTAGTATAAGGTAAATCAAAGGAAGCATCAATCTGCTTTTCCGTCATGGGTGGATAAGGTGGATTGACGATTAGATTATGGTCTCCAACTGCTTGGATAATACGTTTAGCTTGAACACTATTTGATTCTCTTTCGATGTGTTTAAAGTTGGCAGCGAAAGAGCGTTTGTCTTTGAGACAAATTTCATGGGAGTTCAAATGTAAATCTTCCCAATTTTTATTTTTAGGTAAACCTTCTGATTTCGGACGTTGAATAGCTGTTTGAGGAATCGTCGTTAAAGATTTGAATGGTACACCTTTAAGCAATAAACGCATCATTTCCCGTAAGGGCAATTCTCCCATCCCATAAACCAACATGTCCGCCCCACTCATCTCTAAAATATTCGGAAATAATTTGTCTTCCCAATAATCATAATGCGTCACTCGACGCAGAGATGCTTCTATTCCTCCAATCAAGACAGGAACGTCTGGATATAATTTTTTGAGAATTTTAGTGTAAACCATCGTTGCATAATCTGGTCTAAAACCAGCCGAACCTCCAGGAGTATAAGCATCTGTAGAGCGTTTTCTTCTAGCAGCAGTATAGTGATTTACCATAGAATCCATACAACCAGAAGTCACGCCAAAGAACAGACGAGGTTTGCCCATCTTTTTAAAATCTCTTAGATCGTCTTGCCAGTTTGGTTGAGGAACGATGGCTATTTTGAGCCCTTCACTTTCTAAGATTCGACCAATGACGGCAGTGCCGAATGCTGGGTGGTCTACATAAGCATCTCCTGAGATGAGAATTACATCCAATTCTTCCCATCCATGCATCTCCACTTCTTTCTTAGTGATGGGGAGCCAATCTGTTACTGGTCGATTATCAAACATACTTTAAAGATACGATTATTTGTTGAAGAAATCCTTTGGAGCCTATTAAGATCATGTTGGGGATTTATTAATTGGTCTCCAAATGTCCTTTTTCTGATTATACGTCG
>JAHDBE010000239.1:3473-4504 GCA_020630555.1 Saprospiraceae bacterium | reverse complement strand
GGTTGGATTCAAATCTGTAGAAACATTTGGAGTCCCTCCTTCGAATTCCCAACCCACGATTTCCGTGAAATTTTGAGATAGGTTTGTAAAATCTACTTCACTATCTGGGCATAGTTCAAGACTAGAGGCCACAAAATCAGATGAAGGGGGATAAGAAGTACTTTTCACAAGATTATTTTCCCAAACACCCCTTCCATAAGTAGCAATACGAATGATATCCGTTCCAGGTATTATTTCTATATCAGAGACGTATACATTCGGCAGACCTTCCATGAAAGGAATCCAATCTTCCAAAGTATCGTCTTTATAAAAGACGCCAACATCAGTAGCCACATAAAGACAGTTGTCTGGATGCCCTTGTTGATAGACGATTTGATGACATGGGAAGTCAGGTAATCCTCCTGAAATATTAGTCCAATTAACACCTCCATCTTCGCTGTAATAGACATTCGTTTCTGGACTGTAAGAACTAAAGGTCACCCACATTTTATTCTCATCCTCAGGATGAAACTCTATCGATGATAAAATAGAGTTTGGTAAGTTTCCTCCAAAATTTCCCCATGTTTGTCCCCCGTTTGATGTCTTGAACAAATCCCAACCCTCAATAAAAGCAATCACATCACTATTTGCTTTAGAGACTGATAGTTCATCTATTACTCCGGCTCCAACATTGCTAATTTGTGTTGAGGTGGAGCCGCCATTATTTGATCGCCAAATTTCCTCCCTACCGATATAAACAATGTTATTATTATTCGGATCTATCTGAATAGGTGTTTCCCAGTCTGATGCTCCTGATGCATCATTAAAAATGGTAAATGCAGAAAACCCTCCATTAGTCGTTTTCCTCATTACTCCATTTTGAAATGAATGGTATATGATGTCCGGATTTGTATAATCAATTTCAGTTTGAAGACCGTCACCGCCAGAATATCTTCCCCATGTTCCATTATTCCATAAATGTGTTCCATTGTCTTGAGCACCGGCTGAAATTCTATCAAGATCTAAAGCGGAATTAGAAAAATTATAATATT
>JAHDBE010000239.1:2274-3463 GCA_020630555.1 Saprospiraceae bacterium | reverse complement strand
TGTTATGGTGGAGTATGGTATACTGTATGTATAAATTAGAAAAATCATAATATTGCGTGATCTGAAGGCCCAAACTAAGATTCTCCCAGGTCTGACCATTGTTAAAAGAACGATAAATACCGCCATCACTTCCGCAGTAGAGTACACCATCAAAAAACTCCAACCAATGAATATCCACATGCACATTGTTTGGGTGTATTTCCTGATAGCTATTACCGCTATTATTAGACCGATGTATTCTAACTCCGCCAATAAATAATTGGTTTTCGTTAGTTGGAGAAATACAAAATGCCATGTCGTACCAAACTTGTTCAGTTAAAGGGTTACCTGTTTGACCATCGTGTTTAAATTCAAAAGAATCTCCTCCATCTTCTGATTTCCATGAACCCGTAGCCACACCTCCTCCTAAATAATATACGACCTCTGGATTTGCAGGAGTTACTGCGATTTGCATTCTTTCAGTACCTCCAATTCCTCCTGGCTGTATGGTAATTGATTGAAAACTTACTCCACCATCTTGTGATCGAAAACCATCAACACCACTTACAGCGTAAATCACACTTGGGTCTCCAGGTTTAAATTCGAAATCTTCGACATCACGGTTTAGGACATTCGTCCAACTAAAGCCGCCATCGTTACTTCTATATAAGCCTTGTCTCGAAGTGGCCAAAACAACATTCGTGTCAATTGGGCTATATTCTATTTTGCCACCTTTTATTACATTATTTGATTCTTCATATGAAAGCCCGGATTTAGTCCATGTTTCACCAGCATCATGAGATATCCATATACCTGTACCATAAGCGGCAAAATGATTAAAGTCTCCTGTAGTAATGATAACCGTATTAGGGTTTTCAGCATTAACTACAACCCCTGACACGGATACAGTCGGGAGGTGATCTGTAAGAGGTCTCCAATTTTGACCAGAGTTCGTTGTTTTCCATAAACCACCAGATGGAGCACCGATATAAATCGTATTCGGATCAGTCGGGTCAACCTCTATAACATTCACTCTACCTTGGCCATTTGATAAATTAAATGGGCCCAAGGGTTCCCACTCATTCTCAATGGATTTGTTTTCAGATTTTGTTTTCTTCTGGAGTTATTTATGAGATTTTATACTGCAGATGGTTCTGCAGAAAAAGAAATTCTTATCCAAATCTTTAGTCGTTACGGATGGTTTACTTGG
>JAHDBE010000239.1:0-2264 GCA_020630555.1 Saprospiraceae bacterium | reverse complement strand
GTTTTCAGATTTTGTTTTCTTTTTTAATGCTTCTAGTTGTTTCCAAGCTTTCACTTGTTGCTCATATGTCGGAAAATTTCCGTCTTTATCAACGCGTGATTCCCAGAAATTCTCCCAACGCTTAAATTGTTTATATCCTTTTTTGGTAGTCGAGTTACCGTCGTTCTCCGCATAAAATGACGCTTGGATTTCTTTAAGATTTGGATTTTCTGATTTCAGTTGATTGTACCATTCTTGGGCATCCGTTGTGTAAAAAAGTCCGCAAACAAAAAGAAGTATTGAAATCTGTCTCATTGATTTATGAATTTGCTATCGAATTTAGATAAAAATCAAACTTGTAAAGACAACATAATCACTTTGTCTACGACATTTTTTGCCATATTCTGTTGAAAAATCTTTCCTATTTTCGTCATCTATGAATGAGACCACAATTAGACTTGGAGGCGTACCAGAGCATTTTAATCTCCCCATACACTTGGCTATGGAGGAAGGTCGATTTGCTGAGAAAGGAATACATCTTGAATGGACAACATTTGGTGGTGGAACAGGCCAAATGACTAAAGCACTCAGAGATAACGAAGTCGATGCGTGTATTCTTCTCACAGAAGGGATTATATCCGATATCATCAAAGGAAATGCTTGTAAAATAATTAGTGTTTATGTAAAAACACCATTGACTTGGGGGGTGCATACGGGGGCTAAGAATGCTTTGAAAAATTACCTGAATATTTACGATAAGCAATATGCCATAAGTCGGTTTGGATCTGGTTCGCATTTAATGGCCATAGTTGATGCGAATGAAAAGAATGTGGAACTTAAACAATCGCAATTTTCTCCTATCAAAAATTTAGAGGGCGCTTTAGAATCCCTAGACAATTTAGAAACCGATGTATTCTATTGGGAAAAATATACAACGAAACCTTATGTGGATTCTGGTCAATTGAGACGTATCGGAGAATATGTTACGCCATGGCCTTGCTTTGTTATTGCGGCTCGACAGGATATTTTAGAATCAAATCCAGATCAGATTATTCGAATGCTTCGAGTAATTCACGATCGTACAGATTTGTTTATGCAATCCGAAGATTCTATTCAGTTGGTCAGTGAACGTTATCATCAAAAACTTAAAGATGTATCTCGGTGGTTTCATTCGACAGAATGGGCAATTCACGGTTGGGTCAGCGATCAAATGGTGAAGAGTATTATTTATCATTTAAAAGCAGCTGGAATTGTCGAAGAGAACGCCCTAATTCCTGAAATAATATGGAAGCGTTAATTAATTCTCGCCCTTTGCAAAATCAAACTGTGTTGCATTGGCGAAAGCCAAATAATCCTTAAAAGACATCCGGATAGAATCCGTGAGACTACCTGCGTTAAAGGAAATAAATTCGTTTTTACTCAAAGAGGGATCCAGGTATAAATCAAGTTCGAAAATTGGTTTCCCGAAAGGGGGCAAAGAACCTGGCACTAAAGTCGTGAGTTCAAACAATTCTTCTTTCGTAGCAAATCGCGTTTTTTTGACGCGCATTCCTTGTGCCTTAAAAAAGGACTTAATCTTTTTAGGATCGATTTGACGATCCGCAGCAATCACGAAAATTTTAAATGTGTCTTGGATTTTATACAAAATGGCCTTGGCACCTTCTTCAAGTTTGTCTCCGCGAGTTTTTGCGGATTCTTCGGAGGTAAGAGTGGGAGGGTGGAGAGTACACTTAAAGTCAATATTTTGAGACGTGAGATGTCTGCAGATTTTTTCTAAGATCAATTTTTTTTCGTGAAATATAATGAGGAAAATTGAAAACGAGGAAAATCTCATATCACTCCCTTAACTCACTATAAACCACTTCCTCTTGATATTCTAGCTTGGCAAGATGTATGCTAGTACGGTTCCAGTCCAACGGCGTCCAGTAATCTGGGTATTTGATGGTTACTTCTTGTCCTACAAGTTGGTCCTTAAGTTCGTCTAATTTTAGGCGATCATCTTCAAGACCTCTGTTGATATAAAACCGACTCGGAGCATCCTCTAATATGAAAACGACATCATATTGTCCAGCTTCATAAATATGCTTGACTTTTCCTTGAATAACCTCATTGTCCTTTTCCGGTAGTATAGGAACAGGGCGGAATATTAATGCGCAAGCAGAAAAAAATAAGATGAAGGCTGACCAGAAAGCAACTCGTAGCATATCGTTTTTTTATTTGAACTCAGGATTCAAACGATTATTGTACTAGGAACTTTTTTTTCGGCTTCCGCGACCTTTCCGTTT
>JAHDBE010000238.1 GCA_020630555.1 Saprospiraceae bacterium | reverse complement strand
GTTCTTCGTGATTATTAATATTACCATACTCATAAGATGCGATAAACAAACTCTTCACATAGAGTTCGCCATTTTTAAATAGACAATAGGCATCCGATAAATTTGCATTGCCGGCCTTGACTGACTTCACCTCGGTGCCTGTGAGTTGAATCCCCGCCTCGAATTCTTGCAAAAAATGATATTCAAATTTTGCTTTACGTTTTACAATCTCTATGTTTTTCCTTTGAGCCATTATAAATTTTCCAGAATGAAATTGGTCATCTTAGTATACAAATGAATGCGCGCATTGTTTCCGTAAATCCCATGACTTCGATTAGGATAGAAATACGTATCAAATTGCTTATTCGCTCCTATAAGTGCATTAGCCATTTCGACGGCATGCTGAAAATGGACATTATCGTCTGCCATTCCATGAACCAACAAATATGCTCCTTCTAATTGATCCGCAAAATATACAGGGGAGTTTTCTTTATATCCATCCGGATTTTCTCCATTGGTCCGCATGTATCTCTCCGTATAAATGGTATCATACCATTTCCAGTTCGTGACTGGTGCCACAGCAATCGCCGCTTTGAAAACATCTGATCCTTTTAAAATACAATTAGACGACATATAGCCTCCATAACTCCATCCCCAAATTCCGATACGCTCTGAATCCACAAAATCTAATGTTTGAAGATGCTTAGCCGCTGCGATTTGGTCAAGGGTTTCATAATGACCTAATTGCATATACGTCATTTTCTTAAACTTCTCGCCTCTTGCTCCGGTCCCTCGATTATCTACACTTACAACGATGTATCCTTTTTGAGCTAACATCTGATACCACCAGTAGTTATTTCCTCCCCAACTATTATTTACAGTTTGGCTACCTGGGCCACCGTACACATACATAAGTACAGGATATTTCTGGCCCTTAACCATATTCTTAGGCTTTATTATAGAGGCGTTTAATTCACCTCCCGCATCCGAAGGCACAGTCATAAACTCTACATCCGAGACATCATACTCCTTTAATTTAAAAGATAAATCCTCATTGTTTTCAATGACTCTTAACGAACGTCCGTCACGATTGTATACAGTATAATTAGCAGGAGCATTAGCCGAACTATTATTGTAAACTAGATAATCGAAAGTACTGCTAAATTGAGCTCGATTCGTCCCTGCCTTCCCAATCATCTCTTTCGGTTTACCTCCTTTTAAAGATACTTCATACACTTCACGGGATAGTGGTGATTTTGCGGCGGCTTGATAGTACACTTTACTTTTCTTTTCATCTACACCGTAAAACGAGGTAACATCATATTCTCCTGATGTTAATTGTCTTTTCTCCTTTCCATTTTTATCAAAAACATACACATGGTTGTATCCATTTTTCTCAGAGGTAATCACGAACTCTCTACCATTTTTTAGAAAAGTTAAATCGTCCGTAATGTCTATATAGTATTTATTTTTCTCTTCGTACATGACTCGCGTTTCTCCGGTTTCGGCTTCCGCCAAAAATAGCTGAAGAAAATTCTGATGTCTATTCATTTTAAACACACAGAGTTCGTCAGATTTTGTCGTCCATTTAATTCTTGGAATATACTGGTCATCCATATTGCCTAAACTCACATGAACTGTCTTATCGGATTTAAGATTATAAATGTGTGCAGAGACCACCGCATTATCTTCTCCAACCTTTGGATATTTAAAGGTGTCATAAATGGGGTACATCCCGTCGTTATACCAAGTCATGGTAAACTCTTTGACTTCGGTTTCATCAAAACGAATAAAAGCTATAGATTCTCCATCTGGTGACCATTCAAAAGCTTTCGCGAAAGCGAACTCCTCTTCGTAAACCCAATCTGTCGCCCCATTTATAATTTTGTTTTTGGACCCATCCGTTGTGATTGGTAAGGTAACTCCCGATTTCAAATCCATGTAGTACAGATCATTTTCCCATACATAGGCAACCTTAGTAGCCGCGGGATTAAAGCTGGCATAGCTTATTTTATCATCGTTGTAAATACTTTGAATCTTTTTGGATTTTCGATCGTACACATGAAAAAACGCTTTCGTCGATCTACGATAGATCGATTCAGTCTCGGATTTGATCATGATTTTAGACTCATCGTCACTAAACCGATAGCTGTTGATATCCCCATTAAATCCCTCTTGTCCCTTAATGCTTTCACCACTTAATAAATCTTCGACAAAATTTCCCGTAGTCAGATCATAAACTTTTATGGTGTTTTCTTCCAAACGTGTGTAATGCTTCCCATCTTTCATAAAATTGAAACCGGGCACGGACTTAGCATAGAAAGCATAATTTGTCCAAATGTCTTCCAGAGTGATGTCCTTTTGTGCATTGACGGAAGTCACGATGAATAAAGAAATCAAAATCAGAAAGGATCTCATAAATGGGTATTTTTAATGGAAAATGAGTTCGAAATTAGTTGAAAATACGCAGAGGATGCAATTTTTTAAATACTTATCAGTAATGCTAATCTCACTGGCTTTCGCCAATTGTAACAGCATTTCGAAAGAAGAAAGTTCGCCAAAATTTCGACCAGAAATCATCGAGGGAAGATATAATGCAGCCTTTCTTATAATGGATGGTGTGTATAACACTGAACTAACGGCACCTTTTGATATTTTTCAACATACGATTTTTCGGAAAGGGATAAAAGCAATGAACGTATTTACTGTGGCAGATAAAGATGAGGCCGTAATGAGTTTTGAAGGCATGCGAATCATACCAGATTTTAATTATTTAAAAGACAGTCTTCCGCATATAGACATCTTAGTAGTCCCGAGTGCTGAACATCATTTAGATACCGATCTCGAAAACGAGGTAATGATAAAGTGGGTTAAGGAAATTTCGGCTTCAGCACAATTTGTAACATCTCATTGTGATGGTGCTTTTGTTTTGGCGAAAGCCGGATTACTTAATGAGGTAGCCTCCACGACATTTCCTAGTGACATCCCTAAGTATGAAGAGATGTTTCCAAACCTAAAGGTGATTAGTGATGTCTTGTTTGTACATGATGGGAAATACATCACTTCAGCGGGTGGGGCTAAATCATTTGAAGCCGCTCTCTACCTCTGCGAATATTTGTACGGAGCAGAAATTGCTCGGAGTTTAGCGGGTGGTTTAGTGATCGATTGGAATTTAGAGACCGTCGCTCATCATATTGGAAATGTAGATTAATAAAAATCATGAATAATAAAAGATTCTTAGCTATCCTCGCCTTTGCCGTCAGTGTCTTATTAGTGTCGTGTCGTAATGATACTAAACCCGTAAAGATGGATGAAACAAAACAGCGCAGTATGATACCAGCTGAAGTCCAAAAAGTTTTTGATGCTCATGGAGGTTTAAACCGATGGACAAAAATGCAAGCCCTTTATTATCGAATGCCTAAAGAAACAGGAGATGAGAGACAATGGGTTGATCTAAAAGATCGACGGGAACGCATAGAAACTGATTTATGGAAAATGGGATTTGATGGAAAAGATCTATGGCTCGATGCAGATACCAGTTTTAAAAGCAATCCTGTATTTTATAAAAATTTAATGTTTTATTTCTATGCTATGCCATTTGTCCTTGCAGATGAAGGCATCATTTATGAAAAGGTAGATCCATTGGTCTTTGATTCAATGAGTTATCCTGGAATAAAAATATCCTATCAAGACTCTATTGGCGTAAGTCCTGAAGATGAATATTTTCTGCACTACGATCCAGAAAGTTTCGAGATGATTTGGTTAGGATATACAGTAACGTATTTCTCAAAAAAGAAATCTGATAAAATTAGATGGATCCGATATGATGATTGGACTATGATCCGAGGACTTAAGTTACCCATGAATTTGACTTGGTATAATGTTTCAGATAACTTGCCTGTAGACATACGTAATTCTCAAAAGTTTGAGGACATATCTATTTCTGAAAAAGCCTATCCCGATAGTCAATTTATGCCTACGGGTAAAGCGAGAGTTGTGAATTAATTGTTTATGAAGACTTGATGAGATTCTTCATAACCATCAGAATATCGCACAGTAATGGTGTATATGCCGCTTTCAAATGAACTTACATCAAGCTTTTGATACCGGCTGTATTCAGATACAGCTAGGAGTTTCTGACCTATAAGTGAGTATAGATCTAATTGAAATTTTTCATAATTAGATCTGATATGTACGAATCCATTTGAAGGATTAGGATATACCGTCGAAACCTCTGGCTTAATGTCCTCCACATTTAGAATAAGGTCCTGTCCGCTGCAATCTTCGTCTATTCCATTATTGGGAATATCCACATTTCCGGGAAAAATATTTTCATTATAATCATCGCAATCCTCACCGAAAACAAATCCATCCCCGTCATAATCAATATCATCTCTAAGGATACTCGTAGTCATATTCGTTACGATAGCTGGATTCTGATCAAAATAAATATACGCTTCGTTATTTATTTCTGTACCAACTGGAAGATCTGGATAGGGTTTAATCGTATAGCGTATATAGCCTTGACTTGTTTCAAAGTTTGTTGTAC
>JAHDBE010000237.1:3232-4590 GCA_020630555.1 Saprospiraceae bacterium | reverse complement strand
TAGTCCACCTTAAAAGTATCCACTACTTGAGCCTCCACATTTCTCGGAACAGATAAATCGATGATGGTTTTCGAATTTTCATCACCTTGTAATAAGCTCGGATAATTGTCAACATGAATGACAGGTTCTGTGGCTCCTGTACAAACAATCATTATATCAAATCCTTCCTTGAAGCTATCTAAATGACTTAAGTGGTATGATTCTGCAGATAGGGCTTTCGCCAAAGTTTCTGCGTTATCGAGACTTCTATTAAAAATCTTAATGTTGTTAAACTCATACTTCATTAGGAATTTTCCAACAAGACTGTTTGTTTCTCCAGCACCCACTAGAAGAATTCTTGAATCCTTTGACCATGTTTTCTGCATTAACTTTTGCATCGCTAGTGAGACTATGGACAATGGTCGTTCTCCAATCTTCGTTTTTGCGTAAACTTCTTTTGCCGTCGTTACAGTAAATTTCTCGAGCAGTCTAAAATGATCCCCAATTAATTTGTGATAGTATGCGAGATGATAGGCACTTCTAAATTGTCTAAATATTTCTCGTTCACCTACAACTAATGAATCCACAGATGAAGCCACTTCAAACAAATGATTCACAGCCTCAGCTCCATGGTAAATACTCACAAATTTATCTGAATGCTCTCCCATTTTGGCGAAAGCCTCCGAATTGATCTCAGTAAAGAAAGCATTGACAAAGTCTTGATCGACTGCAGATTCCGTATACATCAAATAGCTCACTCGATTACAGGTAGATAAGTACATCAATTCGTCAAGTCCAAATTGATTTTTTAACGCCGAAAGTTTGTTTGAAAGCGCATTTTGTTCATTATCACGTATGACGAACTGGCCTATCTCTTCAACATCGAGATTTCTGTGAGTAATGGTGAGTATATGGTAGTTTCCTAACATGTCTGACTCACAAAGATACTCAACCATCTAAGGGCTTATGTCAGTGCTTTGTCAGTATTAATCCTTGATAAATTTTGCCGTAAATACTCCTTTTGAAGATTTATCCTGTAGTTGTATGAAGTAGATACCTATTGGAAGTTCTCTAGTGGATATTTTCTTGACATCATTAAGTATTCCAGATTGGACGACCCTCCCATCGATGGAGCTTATTCTGTATGTAAAAACATGCTCATTTTTAGTATTCAGATACAGGTAATCATTTACTGGATTGGGAAATAATTCAACCTCTACATTGTCTAATTCAACTGTTGAGACAGGATCTATGATCACTCCAAATGCCGAATTTGTTATGATCGGAGGATTGGCATCGAAGTATATATAGCCTTCATTTGTAATTATCTCTTGATTGGGTAAGTCAGTAATCAGGTTAATCTTAAACCTCACAAAGCC
>JAHDBE010000237.1:0-3132 GCA_020630555.1 Saprospiraceae bacterium | reverse complement strand
TCTTCCTCAAAAAAATCTGGCATATTGATAAAACTATCAATCTCTATAAGCGAATCTTTTAAGAAGGATAAGTCTCCCGATATAAATTCCGTCCCGGTATTCTTTATGCTTATTTCCTGAAAGGTTTTTTCGTTACAACGTTGAGAATAAGAAGTAAAAAAGGATTCAGAAGAGCTAAAACTTGACGTGGGTTTGATACCTACATTATAATCGTAGTATTTAGCTAGAGAATCGACCAAAAGACTATTTAAAGTTGTCGTGAGTTCCCAGTCATTAGAAAGTTGGATGTCAAAATCATACTCTCCTAATTCGGTAACAAATAGTTCAGGACTTCCATTGACTTGATTTCCGGTTGTATATGGTTCGGGTTCTGAGCTAAAATCAATATCAAAATAAAGTGGTTCGTCGGGATCTTGAATCCCATTTTCATTTAAGTCCAAGAAAACATTCATTCGAATTCTTGCCACCACAATTGTTTCGCTTGACAGTAGACTTGCGTCAATAGATTGTTTGGACAAAAGAGCACCATTTCTAAATTCTTGGATGCTAACCCCGTAAGCGAATAGACCATTTAAAGAAGACATTCCAGAGAAACTACCCTCATTATCAATCTGAAAATCATTAAAAGTACCGAGCGGAGCACCAGGACTATATGTAGGAAGAATATAGGATACCTCATCAAAAGGAGGAAGGCACGCCTCAGGCGTCGGAATGACACCCGTACAGGACATGGGATCACCAGCCCCGTTGACTCCATCAGTTCCACCCGCTGTTTGTGGAGCTTCTAAATATAAGAGAAGAATGTCCTCCTCTTCATCCGAAAGATTTAAACTATAGTCAATAGGAGCTCCTGTTGACGCTCGAAAAATTGGAATACTGCCAAACTTTACGCTTTGGTTTTGTTGTAGTAGAGCCTCTTGTGTTAATTCTATACCAAGAGCAAATCCCGTTTCCGCTGGATCAACTAAATTGTCAATCTGAGCCGAACGACAACATCTTTGATAGACTATTTTGGCACGTTCATTAACGCCCATGTTCGGATCAATGTTTAATTCAAACCTATACACAGCTCTTTCAAAATTTAAATCATTGGGTATTAATTCAAATTCACCCGTGATTTGATTGTTGATTTCAGAGCGTTCTAAAATCGGGACTTGAGTTGCTGTGGCTCTCCACAGCCAATTATTTCCCTCGCCCTGATAATAACCTACGTCAATAAACTGATCAAAGTCCGCGCCGCCTGAGTTTTTGTCTCTAAATAAATACATAGTGCATTCAACAACCATGGTCGCATTTGGGCCTGGCCCTAAAACGCGATATTCCATATAGCCACCAACGATGTGCGCCGAGTTTAGCATTCCCGTAAGGGAAAGAATAAAAATGAGTACAAGGAAAAAGTGTTTCTTCATAATAGATCATTATTATGGATTCACTGCAAACGGGAGGATTGTTAGGGTCGAATTTAAGGCTCAGGTTTAAGTCCAAATGGAATACTAAGTTTACCTTTGCACCTTAATTAAAAGTAAGCAAAATGTACAGAACGCACAATTGTGGAGAGTTAAGAATTAGTGATGTTGGATCCGATGTTACGCTCAGTGGATGGGTACAAATAGGTAGAGATTTAGGTGGTATGACCTTTGTCGACCTCAGGGATCGATATGGTATCACGCAATTAGCGTTTAACATGGATGATGATGCCAGCTTATGCGAACAAGCTCGAAAACTTGGTCGTGAATTCGTCATTCGCATCCATGGATCAGTTTCAGAGAGGTCGAGTAAAAATCCAAACCGACCAACTGGAGATATTGAAATAAAAGTCACAAGTTTAGAAGTTTTAAATGCTTCAAAAACACCACCTTTTACTATAGACAATGAAACGGATGGTGGCGATGAATTACGGATGAAATATCGCTACTTAGATATTCGTCGAAACTCCGTAAAAGAGAATCTCATTTTCCGTTCGAATCTTGCCATCGAAACAAGAAAATACCTCTCGGAGAATGGATTTATCGAGGTAGAAACACCGAATCTCATCAAAAGCACACCAGAAGGAGCTCGAGATTTTGTAGTACCCAGCCGAATGAACCCTAATCAATTTTACGCACTTCCACAATCCCCACAAACTTTCAAGCAAATCTTGATGGTCGCGGGAATGGACAAATATTTCCAAATCGTAAAATGCTTTAGAGACGAAGATTTACGTGCAGATCGTCAACCAGAATTTACACAAATAGACTGCGAAATGTCTTTCGTAACTCGAGAAGATATCCTAAATACTTTCGAAGGACTTACTAAACACCTATTCCAATCTTGCATCGGAATTGGTCTTGATGATTTTCCTCGTATGTCTTATGACGAAGCCATGGAGCGCTACGGAAGCGATAAGCCAGACTTGCGTTTTGACATGGAGTTCATTTATCTAAATGATAAATTAAAGGGTAAAGATTTTGTTGTGTTTGATGGAGCTGAAAACATCATTGGTATTGTCGCCAAGGGAATTGCTGATGAATACTCGAATAAAGATTTAAAGAAACTTACGGAGTGGGTACAACGCCCTCAAATTGGAGCCAAAGGATTGGTTTATGTAAAACACCATGCTGATGACTCTGTAAAATCCACAATCGGTAAATTTTTCTCGGAGGATGAATTAAGAGATGTTCTTTCGCATTGTGGAGCTGAAAAAGGGGACATTCTTTTTGTCCTGTGCGGAGAAACTGAAAAAACAAGAAAGCAACTAAACGAATTGCGCCTAGAAATGGGTCGCCGACTGGGTCTCATGAAAGACGGCGATTTTAAACCTCTATGGGTAATCGATTTTCCTCTGTTAGAATGGGATGAAGAATCCGAAAGATTCCATGCCATGCATCATCCATTTACATCTCCTAAAAAAGAGGATCAAGAACGTATGTTAAATGGAGATCACGAAACGATGAAAAGTCTCCGTGCTGATGCTTATGACTTAGTGATAAATGGGTCGGAAATCGGTGGTGGATCCATCAGAATTCATGACCGCGAATTACAATCTAAAAACTTCGATCTTCTTGGTTTTACCAAAGAAGAAGCAGAGGCTCAATTTGGATTCTTACTGGGTGCCTTCGAATATGGTGCGCCTCCTCATGGAGGAATTGCCTT
>JAHDBE010000236.1 GCA_020630555.1 Saprospiraceae bacterium | reverse complement strand
AACTAAACGAATAAGATAATCACCTATCATATATTCATAATCCTGATAAAGTCCTTCACGGTCCCACACAGGATTATTCCTAGGCACGTCTAGAAACTCTAAAGCCAAATCCCTACTGGCTTCCTTTTCAGGAAATGTTCTGTCTGAATTATTAGCCCCATAATCATGATCATCCCAGATTCCAACAACATCCACATTTCTCCAAAAGGCATTATACTCGGGATGAGATTTTTGATTTTTATACATTTCGGCTAAAGCGATCATGTCTTCTGTATCTGCGTAAATATTATCTCCCAACCAAACCCAAAGATCAGGATGATCCTCTGCAATATCTTTCCAGAGTGGTTGCTCTTTTTCTTGATGATTACACGAACCGAATGCAATGCATATCTCAGATTCGTTAGATTGGCAAGCAAAGAAAAAGAATGTTATAAATATTAGGAGACGGCACATAGAATGAGGTTTTCTCCTTTAAATTATTAATTCACATTGATTGGCGAAAATGTTAAAGTCAAGAAAGATGGTTATGTTTTAGGTTTGAAAAGGTATTTATTGATAAGCTGTTTAAACAGCTTCTATATCAATAAGCCAAATTAGATCAAAATGACTCACCTAAAACAACTCTTATTCTCCAACTAAGTCTTCTTAATTCTTAATACCATTTGTCTTAAAAATCAAACTCAATCGTATCTCCCGTTGAAAGCGCATCATCTCCGTTCTCTGAATCACCACTTTTTTTCTTAGGAGGAGCTTTCTTTTTTGGACCGATAGATTTTGATTCTGGTTTTGGTTTTGGTACAGACTCCTTCGATTCGAATAAGTCGGGAGCTGATTCTTGTTTTTCTTCTTTTACCCTCTCATCACTCTTAACTTCAGAACTCACCAAATTGATCTTTAATATTTTTGACTCCTCTAATTTATTACCTAAAGCCTTCCATCCCTTAACATCGATAAAATCCTCTAGCGCTAATTTTTTCTCCTGTTTGGCCCCTTTTGCTTTTATGCTATATTCTACGACAGGTTCTTTTTTCAGTGTAGCGAAATACAACTTAGTTGATTTCGTATCTGGAATGAAAGAAAACGACTCTCCCACCTTACTCGTTTCAATCTGAAAACGTTTAACCATCACCCATTCTTTTTCTCCTTCATAATACACGGCGGAGATTACATCTTCTTTTTCCCATTTCTTTATTTCCAAAAGTTTATCCGCATCGAATTTCTTTTGCAAATCAAGATCATGGACTTCGTATGTTCCGTTTTTATAAAGGGCTAAAATCTGGTTTCCTGTATCGAATGCGCCTATAAAAATACCGCGCTCCTCTTTATTTAGTCGGCCACTTACTTCATCCATCCAGATCTTTTCAGACCCCAATGATGATTTTCCTTTTTCAATGAAATTGACTTTTCTGATCGGATACTTTGTAACAATATTACCATTCGAACCACGTCCTTTTATCGCTAATTCCCCGAAATCAAACTCTAGAGTTTTTTTCTTCGCTGTACAATTCGGAGAAAGTAAAATTTCTACTTTTTCAGATTCTCCATTAGGATTGGCACTGAAATACAAAGCCTTGGACCCTTTTACCCCTTTGGTTAAATCATAATCTTTGTTTCGAGTAATAGAAGTTACATTAAAACGCTTAGCCATCGACTTACCCGATCCAGCATCGACGTAAATCATGTTATAGGTGGTACGATCATCACCTTTCTTCCATACCGCGGCATGCAAAATATTTTTACCAACGAATACTTTGTCTGAAATTTTAACCACTTTAAACTTTCCATCTTTTGTAAAAGCGATAATGTCCGAGATGTCCGAACATTCTGAAACAAACTCATCTTTCTTAAGTCCAGTCCCAATGAAGCCCTCCTTTCTATTAATATATAACTTGGCATTGTTCGCAACAACTTGTCTTACTTTGATAGTCTCAAACGAGCTTATCTCAGTCCGACGCTCTTTTCCAGCCCCATATTTATCCAAAAGTCTCTGATAATAAGCAATCGTATATTCTGTCAAATGCTTTAAGTCGTGCTTGACTTGCTCTAATTCCTCCTCAACTTTAGCAATCAGTTCGTCCGCTTTAAACGTATTGTATTTTGAAATACGCTTTATCTTGATTTCGGTCAACTTAATAATATCCTCTTCGGTAATATCTCGAAGTAGTCGTAATCTTTTGTCCGATTTTGGTGCCTTATCTTTCGGCGTTACTACATATTTCTCTAGCCCCACGCGAATAGTCTCGAGGACCTCTTCCCAACTTTCACATTCTTCTATATCACGATAGATCCTGTTTTCGATAAAGATCTTTTCGAGGCTCGAAAGATGCCACTTTTCTTCAAGTTCACCTTTTCTGATTTCTAATTCTTGGCGTAGAAGATCTTTGGTTTGGGCAGTGCATATTTTGAGAATCTCCGATACCGTTAGAAAGTGCGGTTTATCATCTATTATGACACAAGCATTAGGAGAAATGGAAATCTCGCAATTTGTAAATGCGTATAAAGCATCAATGGTAACATCTGGTGAAATCCCTGGCGCTAAATCTATAGCTACCTCAACTTCTTTAGCTGTATTATCCGTGATTTTCTTGATCTTAATCTGACCTTTATCATTCGCTTTTATAACACTGTCGATCAGATTGTTGGTTGTAACACCGTAGGGTAATTCTTTTATTAAAAGAGTGTTCTTATCTGCCTGCTCGATTCGAGCTCGTACTTTAACCTTACCCCCTCGTTTTCCATCATTATATTCTGACACATCGATAATCCCACCCTGCTGAAAATCTGGATATAATTTAAATCGCTTATCCTCTAAAACTTTTATGGATGCTTTGCACAATTCTTGAAAATTATGTGGAAGTATTTTGGTCGACAGTCCTACCGCTATTCCCTCCACACCAGAAGTCAATACCATTGGAAATTTAACTGGCAGATGGATAGGTTCTTTTTTACGCCCATCATAAGACATTTGCCATTCCGTTGTCTGAGGATTAAAAATGACTTCAAGAGCAAATTTTGTAAGCCTAGCCTCAATGTATCTTGGCGCCGCCGAAGAATCACCTGTATTAATATCACCCCAGTTACCTTGGGTATCAATAAGCAAATTCTTTTGACCCATTTTTACAAGTGCGTCCCCGATGGCTGCATCTCCATGCGGGTGATACTGCATCGTTTGTCCGATGATATTTGCCACCTTATGGTATCGCCCATCATCCATCTGCTTCATGCTGTGGAGAATTCTTCTTTGTACTGGTTTAAAACCATCCAAAACTCCTGGCACAGCACGCTCAAGGATTACGTACGATGCGTAATCCAAGAAATACTCCTTGTACATCCCATCTAAAAATGCTTCTTGATTCGCTGCCATGTATCTCTTTTTGACTTTCGTCAAAGATAATTAAAGGCAACTTGTATGAGAAATAACTTTCATGTGTTTTCTACTGTATTTCTTTATAATCGTCCACAGCATTGGTCGTCTATTATAACTTCCTTAACTTAATGACAGCATAAACTGTTATCAAGACGTTATCTTGACAGTTTGATTTTGTAATCAAAAGTCAACAGCTGTACATTGGTCTTATGGATTATGTAATAGACATACATTCAAACGAGGACGATTTTATCAAGGCCTGCGTTAGACAGGAATCCTGGGCACAACGAAAGTTGTATGAAGACAACTATTCGATGCTTCTTCCTGTATGTATTCGTTATGCAAATAATGAAGACGACGCCATGGATATTCTCCATGATGGCTTCATAAAAATCTTTCGGAATATGTCTAAGTACAAAGCAGGGACTTCTTTGAATTCTTGGATGAAACGAATTTTAATCAATACCGCGATTGATTACTATCGTAAAAAGAAAAGAAGACGGACGGAGAACCTAGAAACTGCATATACCGTACAATCCAATGACCCTGATGCCATAAGTCAGATTTCCGCCAAAGAAATTCTCGCTGCGCTTCAAATGTTGACTCCTGCTTACAGAATGGTCTTCAATCTATATGTCATCGAAGGATACTCTCACAAAGAAGTTGCTAAGCAACTAAACATTACAGAAAGTACCTCCCGATCTAATTTGGTTAAGGCCCGAACAAAATTGAAAGCGATTCTTTTGGCTAAGGAAGTGACGTATGACCGATAAGAACTTTGACGATATATTAAAACATAAATTGGATGGCTTTCGCCAAAGTGGTGAAGTCCAAGGATGGGATCGTTTACAACAATCTCTTGAGCTTGATAAAGCTTTGACGGAAGTCGAATCCGACACCGCTTTTGATCATAAAATTTTAGAAGAAGTCAAAGACGTAAACGCACCTTATGACCCAAGCTCATGGGATCTTCTACAAAAAAGAATGAAAGAGCAGGCCCAAATGCGCAGACGCATAATAACTATTAAGTCCCTAGAGGCATGTATCGCTCTTTTACTAATTTTCTCCGTTTGGAATTTTAGAGAAGTTATATCGTCTAAACTTAAAAAAACAGATCACCAAGAGGTCTTTGCCCAACTATCAGAGTCAGAAGAAAATCGTGCTGTCCAAAAAGAAATACAAAAGCTTTATTCGGCCACTCTAGATAGCAAACTTAAATCAGATGTCAATACTATCAAGAA
>JAHDBE010000016.1 GCA_020630555.1 Saprospiraceae bacterium | reverse complement strand
GGATACCCCAGGTTATGACGCTGAAGCTACTTTGTCACCAAAAGGAGATTTAATTGTTTTCACTTCAATTAGGTCTGGTGATTTAGAACTGTATACAATGAATCTTGATGGATCTGATGTGAAACAAGTTACGAGTGGACTGGGATATGATGGTGGCGCTTTCTTTTCTCCTGATGGAACTAAGTTGATTTTCCGTGCATCAAGACCTCAAACGGATGAGGATATTAAAGTGTATAAAGACTTATTAGCGGAAGGACTAGTCCAACCGACCAACATGGAATTATACGTGTGTAACGTGGATGGATCGGATTTGACAAAAATTACAGATTTAGGAAACGCCAATTGGGCTCCTTTTTTTCACCCTTCCGGGGAAAAAATAATCTTCTCATCAAATCACAAAAGCAAGAGAGGCTTCCCGTTTAATTTATTTATGATTAACGTGGATGGTACAGGCCTAGAGCAAATAACATTTGACGATACTTTTGATTCTTTTCCAATGTTTTCATACGATGGAACTAAGCTTGTTTTTGCTTCAAACAGAAATAATGGAGGTACTAGAGATACCAATCTTTTCATCGCGGAATGGGTAGACTAATGACGGATCAAAACGAAGAAAAAAACGGAGATCAAAAAAAGACTTGGTTAAAACGTATGGGGTGGGGCGCGATCGCTTTCTTCACCATCAAGGGCTTAATTTGGTTAGCGGTGTTCTTCGGTCTTTTTAAAGCATGTGGTGCAACGTAATCGTTAGTATTATCGCATCTTAAACACAGAATTGATCTACTTTTTCGAGTAGTTACAGCTAGCTTTTTGTAAAAAAATCTACCTATAGGTCGATTTTTTATGGTCGGATCATGTATTTAGGGCCTCTTTTTGGGTATTAATCGTCTAAATGACAGTTGAAGCAGCGTTTTGGTCTTTAGTTTGATTTATATTTATAGAAACCCTAATTACCATTTCTTGCAGATTCATCTCGAAAATCAACTTGAGTTTATGAGATTTTTTGTTCTGTGTTTGATTTGTGTTTTTTTCTTTAGCCCATCATATGCGTATAATGGGGATGGTTGTGCTTTGCATAGTGAGGAGGACTACAGTAATGAGGCCTTGGAGTTTGTAATCAATAAGGGGCAATTTGATCCTTCGGTATATTTTGAATGCTATCTAGGCGGAATGGATCGTGTTTATCTTCAAGACAGAAAATGGACCTATGTATTTCACGACGATAAGCAAATAGAGGGACTTCACGATTTCCATCATGAGCTTAGAAAATCGAAGAAACCAGAATATTTGGTAGATGGACATGCTTTTGAAGTGGAATTCATTGGCGCAAGCCAAACTCAACCCAGAGGATTTATAAAGCAGAAAAAATACTATAATTATTTCCTGGGGGATGATGAATCTAAATGGGCTGGGCATGTGAATATCTTCAGGGAAACCATGTACACCAATTTGTATCCAGGTATTGACTTAATGGCGTATAGTAAAGATGGATTTTTTAAATATGATTTTATTGTCGCACCTAAGGCTGACCCTAACGATATTCAGATTTCATATAGTAAAGATGTGAGCCTAAGAAAAAATGGAGAGGCTTTACATATTTCGACTTCCGTCAAAACAGTGATGGAACTCGAACCTTTTGCATTCCAAATTATAGATGGAAAGCTTATTCAAGTCGAATGTCAATATGTTCTGAGTGACAATCTCGTAAGTTTTAAGTTTAAAAATGGATATGACGAGGAGTATCCCTTAATTATTGATCCTACAGTAATTGGTGCGACTCTCACGGGTACCGTAGGTAATAGAAATTTTGGACATACCGCCAGTTATGATAACGCGGGTAATATGTATATCGGAGGCATAAGCTTCGGTCCTGGATTACCTACTAATCTTGGTTCATTCCAACAAAATTTTGGTGGGGGACTAGTGGATATTGGAGTATGTAAGTTTAATGAAAATGGTAGTCAACTTATTTACACGACCTATTTAGGTGGAGAGAGTTCGGATTATCCACATAGTATTATTGTAGATAACAATCAGCAGTTATCAGTTTTTGGATCCTCGGAGTCTATTGATTATCCTACAACATCTAATGCCTTTCAGAATATAAAATCAGGACTTGATGACATCATCGTTTCTAAGCTAAATGCAGATGGTTCCGATTTAGTAGGTTCCACATTTATAGGAGGTTCAGATGTGGACGGGATTAATCAGTCCGATATTAGTACGAATTATGGTGAAGATTTTAGAGGCGAGATTATCCTCGACCAACAGGGTAATATTGTCATTGCTACATGTACTTCGTCTTCAGATTTTCCTGTAACAAGTAACGCTTTTCAATCGCAGTATAACGGGAATACATCCGGTGGATTTAACAATATTGATCAAGATGGAGTTATTTTAAAACTGAATTCTGATTTGTCTGACCTTTTTTGGGCGACTTATCTAGGTGGTGATGATGCAGATACGGCCTTTGGGCTTCGTATTGGTGATTTTGGAGAAGTCTATGTGACAGGAACAGCCGGGCATAGTAATTTTCCTGTGACTCCCGGGACCTTAATGGATGTCTGGCCCGGCGGTGAAGAAAATGCCTATGTCGCCATATTGTCGGCTGATGGGTCATCTTTATTAAGAGGTTCATTTTGGGGCACCGATGGAAATGATCATTCTTACTTTTTAGATATAGATGAAGAACGGAATGTGCACATCTATGGACAAACCACTGGGGTGATGCCAATTAGCCCTAATACATTTTCAAGTCCTGTTGGGTCTCCTCAATTTATTGCTGCCCTCAATGTGGATTTAACCGAATTGGTTTACAGTACGGTAATCGGAAATGGTCCTCCAGTAAACGAGCCTTTTACAAGTCCATATGATTTTGTACCAGTGGCTTTTATGGTTGATAAATGCAATGGGATATATTTTTCTGGATACTATGCGGTTGGAGGATTACCTGTAACTGCGGATGCGGTGGAAGTTTTAGAAAACGCGATTTATATTGGTAACCTAGCGCCCAATGCCGAGAGCTTAAAATTTGGTACATACTATGGTGATGCGGATCATGTTGATGGGGGCACAAGTCGGTTTGACAAATCGGGCGTCGTTTATCAGGGGGTGTGCTCTTGTACTAGCGGAGATCGAATTCTTAATTGTACCCCAGATGCATGGGCGACAGATCAGGCTGAATTCTGCGATATGGGAGTTTTTAAAATAGATTTTGAAATAAAAACGGTTACTGCAGCGGCGACTGTTTTTCCGAGCACAAGTGGATGCGCACCTTTTGCTGTGGACTTTGAATATACGGGACAAGATGGTATCACATTTTTATGGGATTACGATGGACTCGATTCGAGCGTTCAAGAAAACCCAAGCTATGTATTCGAAGAACCTGGGACCTATCAGATTTTAATGATAGCCGAAAACCTCGAGGCTTGCAATATTCGCGATACGGCTTATGTGCAAATTGATGTTTTAGATGGGACGAGTACTACTCAGGAAGTCCCTATTTGTCCAGGAATAGGGTCGACATTTTTAGATGTCACGACTCAAAACGCTAATTACAATTGGCAAGATGGATCTACTGGTGCTACTTTTCAGGTTAGCGAACCAGGAATTTATTGGGTAGATGTTTTTATCGACGGGTGTAGTCGAAGAGATTCATTTTTTGTTTCTGCAGAATCTTTGGTTTCACTTGATTTGGGTCCTGATCAGCTATTATGTGATGAAATGAATTTTCAATTGGATGTAGAAGATCCTAATGCCGATAATTATCTATGGAGTACGGGTGAAGAATTGGCCATTATTAATGTGGATGAATCCGATTTATATATTGTCAGTGTGACGGATACTTTGGGTTGTATTATAAAAGATTCGATTGAGATAGTATTCAGTACTACGCCAGAATTCGAATTAAACGATACCATACTTTGCCCGGGTGCTTCTTTGGTGCTTGACATGTCTGCCTTAGGTACGGGTTTTATGTGGCAAGATGGAAATACTAATCCTAGCTATACGCTTTCCTCTAACGGGCTATTTTGGGTCGAGGTAAATAATAATGGGTGTTACAAACGAGATTCTTTAGAACTGACATATGCTATAGAACCTGGTGTTGAAATTAATCACATGGATTTAATGTGTTTCGAAGAATGTTTAGGTTCGGCTTCCGCCAATATACCCGCAGAAGTGGTTTCATTTCAATGGGATTTTGGTTCGCAGCAATCGGAAATATCAGATCTATGCGCTGGAGATTATACCTTGAGCTTTGTAGATGGATATAATTGTCCGTATGAAAAAACCATTGAAATTAGTCAACCTGATCCATTGAATTTTGAGCTTGATTTTGAGGATTTAGTATGCTATGGTGATTTGACGGGTTCTATTAGTATTTTGAATTCTGAAGGCGGGGTAGGGAATTATCAATTTTCGATAGGAAATGGATTTAGTGAAGAAACATTTTATGATGCCCTTTCAGGAGGAGATTATTTAATCCAAATGATGGATTCTAATAATTGCCTAACTGAACAAAATATATTTATTTACGAACCTCCCCAATTGGATTTGTTTGCAGGTGATGATGTCACTATACAGCTGGGTGATAGTATCGATCTTAATGCGACTTTATCCACACAGCTTAATCAATCTATCTTATGGACTCCTCCATTAGATTTGTCATGTGATGACTGTCTAAATCCTACAGCCTCGCCTTTATTTGATCAACTGTACACCATAACGGCTACAGATTCGATTACAGGATGCGAAGTTACTGATCGCGTATTGGTGGATGTTTTTAAAGAATTAAATGTTTATGTCCCAAATGTATTTACACCAAACGGGGACGGAAATAATGATTGGTTTACAGTATTTGGAAATTATACCGTCACTTCCGTAATCTACATGAACGTTTATGACCGCTGGGGTAATTTGGTATTTACAAAAGAAAACTTTTTACCTAATGATCCTTTAAAAGGCTGGGATGGTACAATGAAGAATAAACCATTAAATCCCGCTGTTTTTGCATATATAACTGAGGTCCAATTTTTAGATGGGACGACACAGGTATTGAAAGGGGATATCTCTTTGGTGAGATGATCCATGTCAAGAATCTTATTTTTCTTTTTCTTCTTATCCTGTTTGCTTATTCATGTCATTTTATTCGACGACCTAAAGTAAATTATCAATGTGAAATTTATGGGCCGTGTACTTTGGATGTGAGAATTCAATCTACAATTAACCGGAAATATGGATCTGAAACAAATCTCATTATAGGTGAAGTTTTAATGAATGGATTGTCATTTCCTTTTGGCGATATAAAAATCTTGAACGCTGAAATTTGTACAAAGGCAAACTATGACGGTATTTTTCAATTAGAGTTTTCGAAAAAATTATCTGATTCGCTAAGGGTTCAAGTGACCTCTCCTTGTTTTGGTCCTACAAGATATTTTGAAGTGCTCTTAGGTTCTATAAGGAATAAAAAAGTATCACTACAATTTCGAGAAAAACCAATTTCAAAATTTAAATAGTTGGGTTCACTTAGGCTTGTCGTATTTCACATTCTTCTTAAGTAAAATGCTCAAAGAATCTTTATTATTCTTTCCTTCAAAAAGTAAGGTTTCAGAATCGATAAATTCATATTTACCCTTCAAGTCAAGACTGCGATAATTATGAAAATCGTAAAGTTCAAACTGTTGATTGCTCGTGTCCAGTAGGTACTTAAACATGGACATTGAATCTTCTTCGACGACGTAGCCCCAAACGCCTCTCTCAAATATGACCATATCGGCATGCATAAGTTTTAATTCGTCCGCGAGATTCGCCGTTTTATCGGCTTGCATTTCGACCAAATTCCAGGTCCCTTCGATTGGATTTGCTTTATTGTTTTTAGTCCAACGCAGCATGCGATCTTGTTTCCATCCATAAAAAACCAATGTGCCAGCAATAAGGATTAACTTGAAGTAATTCAAACTTTGATAAGCCATCCCTGAATGTTTAAAGATGGGGTATTCCACGGAAGTGGTATCCGAATTTGAAAAAAAGAATCGCCAAAGCCTATCAAAATGACACGCTAACAAATATGTCGTCATGCTTAGGTAGATAAACGAACGAAGAGTCAGGCATACATCAAAAAAATAATTCAAAGCAAAAATATTCGCCAAGATCCCGGTCATGATAAGCGAACCTAAGAGTCTAGTGTTTCTAAAACAAAGTGTGGTGGATCCAAGAAGTAGCGTCCATCCAATTAATGATTTATAGCCTTTAGAGTAACCGAAGAAAGCCCAAACAAATTGCATTGGTTTTAAATCAGCTATTTCCTTATGTAAAGTAGAATGCGAGAGATACATCTGGATGTCTCTGATCTGAGAAAGGCCAAAAACACTGATCGAGTAAAAAACAAAATATCCAATAATAAACTGTAGAATGTAGTTGATCCTATAGTCAAATTCCGATGTTTTAAGAGAGCTTAAAAAATAAATTCCAGCTAGGCACGAGCCTAAAAAGCCCCAATTGTAAACAAGCCGATAATCTTCCGGACGATCACCACATCCAGAGGGCTCCATGAATAAAGTAGCTATTGCCACACTCAATAGAACTAAACCGAGGATATTTAAACTTTTAAGATGCCTCATTAGTTGGCGTTAAATCTCATCGAATTACGGGATTTATTTAGCACTCTCCGCACAATTGATTCGCGTTAACAGATCATTAAAAACTTTTTAATTTTTATTTTAGGTTTATGCGAAAGTGGCTTAAGTATACACTCTATTTTATTTTCGGAATACTTTTCATATTGATACTCGGTTTGCACCTGGCATCGCCAATGTTTCGCGGACCTTTTCCAAATGATTTTAAATTATCGGAATCCTCCCTAAAAATCAAAGAAAAAATTTGGGAAGGTAGAAAGGTTAGATACATCGAACGTTTCAATGGACGCGACAGCTTGTTGATTATGGTTCACGGTGCCCCTGGCAGTTGGGATGCTTTTACAGATTATTTAAACGATGATACATTGGCGAAAGCCTATAATATGATCTCAATAGATCGACTTGGATATGGGTATTCTGATTATGGAAATTGTGCTACAATAGAAGAACAAATTAATTTTGTAAATGCTTTAAGTAAGTTATATCCGTCAAAATGCCTTACACTCATGGGGCATTCTTATGGAGCCCCTATCATAGCAGCTTATGAAATGAAATACGGTGGAGTCGATAAATTAATACTATTAGGTCCCGTAGTCGATCCAGATAATGAAAAGATTTTTTTAGCCTCTTATGTCTGTAAGTGGAAACTAACTCGTTGGATTTTTCCTAAATGGATACAGGTAGCAACGGAGGAAAAATTTGAACATGCTGAAGAATTAGAAAAAATTCGAACCGGTTGGAACTCTATCGCTACAGAAACTCACTACGTGTATGATGAAAATGACTGGATCGCGCCAGGTAAAGAGAATATGGAGTTTACAAAAGCTGAGTATAACAAAGATTATCTCTTTATGCACCATAGAAAGGGCAAAAGCCATTTTATTCCGTGGAATGATAAGGCTTATGTTAAAAATCTTCTTGGGATTGATTGACAAGTGTTTTATAATTTTGAGTCATGAAAATCGCCGAATCTCCATCCTACTTTTTACGCGAAATTGTATCTACGGATATTGAAAATGTGTATCAAGGATTGTCAAATCCAGACATCACAAAATATTATGATGTTCATTTTTCTAGTCTTGAGGCGACGAAAGAGCAAATGGATTGGTATGCCTCTCTTGTGAAAGAGGGTAAAGGCCAGTGGTGGGCTATAACTGATAAAAAAACAGAGGAGTTTGTTGGAGCAGCTGGTTATAATGGAATTGATACGATCCACAAAAAAGCCGAAGTGGGCATGTGGTTATTAAAAGAACATTGGGGTAAGGGCATTTTGAAAGAAGTGATGCCGGTTGTTTTCGAATTAGGATTTAGAGACTTTGATTTAAATCGGATAGAGGGCTATGTTGTTTCAGATAATGTCAAATGTAAAAAGGCACTTGAAAAAATACAATTCAAACGCGAAGGAACGATGCGTCAGTGCGAGTTTAAAAATGGCGCGTGGATAGATGTGGATATATATGCTGTTTTGAGAGGAGAGTGGAATCTAGAATAAGGCTTGAGGCGGACATATCTTAGAGTAATCCAAACCAATGAGAAATTAGCCGTAAGGTATTATAGTTGAATTAAGGTAAATGAAAACGTTCTATCTTTTATTCAGTGCCATTTTGAGTATGATTGCTTTTGATCTTAACGGACAGGATCATCACATCTCTGTTGGCATGAATAATGTTCAAATTGTAGAAATCAAACGTTATGGAAGGGAATATTTATATTCTGATATAAATCAGGGTGTAAGCGTTGCTATTGGTAAAGTTTTAGGAATAGGCCTGTCTGATTTTCCAGTTTATGTAGAATTAAATTGGGATTTTTTTAGTGGAAATTATAGGACAAGATATGATGGGAATGGTGGCGATGTAAATGTCGATATGGAGTTTTTTAAAAATTATTTGTCACTATCTGCTTATCCTATACATCTTAAATCTAATTCAGGATTTGGAATTTGGATGGGAGGCGAATTTTCAGTTTTATTCTTAAGTAAACAAAAGGGACTATAAAGACTAAAACAATATTAAGTCCCGAGAGAATCTCATATATAAATGGCTTTAATACGAGTGCTTTTTCTAAAGGAAGATTGTCGCTATTGTTTCGTCTCTACTATCTCAAACAATTTCATGATAGGGATATTGGCACGTTTTATTCCATGTCGTACGGATTTTTGGATCGCTTTATCGTAGCTCGAGAATATTCAAGACAAATTATACATCGATTTGGACTAATCATGTCTATCTAAAGAAAGTATTTAAAAAGTTCAGTCTGAATAGAACTTTTATCTGGAATGAGCGTTCTGTATTTGATATTGGAACGAACGTTCTAATTTTAATAATTAAAAGATAAAACCAAAATGGGTAAATTAAATCAGAAGGTGGCTATTGTCACCGGAGCCACAAGTGGGATGGGATTAGAAACAGCTAAACTGTTTTTGGAAGAAGGGGCAAAGGTTGTCCTGACTGGTCGCTCTCAAGAAAAACTTCAAGCCATAGAAAATCAACTCTCTGGAAATTATCTCCTCATTCCGGCAGAAGCTTCAAGTATTTCAGACAGTAAAAATCTCATTTCTATGACTGTTGAGAAATTCGGTAAAATCGACGTTATGTTTCTAAATGCTGGAGTATTTCGAATGGAAGGAATCGGTGCATTGACAGAAGCCATTTTTGATGAAGTATACAATGTCAACCTTAAAGGGCCTTTGTTCACTGTGAATGAAGCAAACGCTTATTTAAACGAAGGCGCAAGTATCATTTTTAATACCTCTGTCACCAACGTCAAAGGTTTTCCTGCCATGACTGCCTATGCTTCAAGTAAAGCGGCACTGAGATCAGTGACTAAAACATTAGCCAGCGAATTTGGTCCAAGAGGAATTCGTGTGAACTCTTTGAGCCCAGGACCTATAGATACACCGATCTATGGCAAACATAATGTACCTCAAGACCAAATTAATGACATGGCCAGTTCGTTTCCATCGATGGTTCCACTGGGTCGTTTCGGTCAGTCTAGTGAAATAGCGGAGGTGGCTCTGTTTTTAGCATCCAAGGATTCTTCTTACATCACTGGTGCTGAAATTCCAGTAGATGGCGGATTCGCACAAGTATAAACATGAGGGATATACCAAATAGTTAGGCTATTCGGTATATCTTTATTTTAAGTTATGGCAAGGACTAAACAATTTGATCAGGCTGTAGTCTTAGAAAAGGCAAAAACTCTTTTTTGGAAACAAGGATTCCATGCCACCTCTGTTCAAGATCTAGTTAATCACTTAGGTATAAATCGCGCTAGTTTGTATGATACTTTTGGTGGCAAGAATGCTTTGTATGAGGCATGTCTTAAAAGTTACCGAAAAGAGAATCAAACATTTTTAAAATCTGAACTCCTGGGTTCCACTTCACCTCGAAGGGCACTTAAAGGCTTCTTTGTTAAGGTTTTAAATGCGGCTTTAAAAGATCCAGAAAGTAAAGGTTGCTTTATGGTAAATTGTACCACGGAATATTTACCTCTTAATTTTAATGTCCTAGACGATTTGAAATCTAATCAAAAAGACGTAGAAAAAATATTTGCTCAGTGTATTAAAGAGGGAAAGACCCTATCTGAGTTTAGTAAATCTACAGATGAAAAATCAGTAGCTTCATTTCTATTTACTTTTTTAAGTGGACTACAGGTTAGAACCCGAATTGGGGGCAAATCTACAGATTTACGAAAAATGATCGATTTGGCATTCGATGGACTTTAATTAATACCATTCGCCACCAAATTCTTAGTTCAGTTTGAGTAAAACGCTCATTTGATTAATTTGTGTTTACAAGAGGAGATGTTATGAAAAGTAAATTGGACGTTTTGATCGTTGAGGATTCAGTGAGTTATTCGATTGAATTAGAACGCCTATGTACCGAGATTGGATTAAATGTGATAGGTAATGTAGCTGACTCCGCTAACGCACTAGATATTATTGCATCGGAATCTCCGGATTTGATTTTAATGGATATTCAAATTGAGGGACGCTTATCTGGTCTAGAAATAGGCGCCAAAACTAAAAGCTGGAATATTCCTATCATTTACATTAGTTCTTTTCATAATAGCGCCTCAATAAAAAAAGCGCAGGAATCTAATATCTATGGTTTTTTGGTGAAGCCTATTTCCAGTGAAAAAATACAAGTCGAACTTTTAAAAATCATGAAGTCTCTTTTCAAGGTCGAAAAAGAGGACGAACCTAAAATGATTTTGAAACTCAATGATCAGAAAACATTTTATTTTTTAAAAAAGGGTATTTATCACAAGATTGATATTGCAGATTTAGCATACGTTAAATCGGATGATAATTATTGTCGTTTTGTTTTAAACAATAATGAGCACTACTTATTAAGGATCACTTTAAATGAAGTAGAGATCACACTTAAAGAGTATGGTTTTATAAAAAGTCATCGTAGTTATCTAGTGAACATCTCGAAAATAACGGCACTTGATTTATCCAAAAATCTCCTCTTTATGGGCCCGGATATTGAAATTCCGTTTAGCAGAAGTAAGAAAGAAGAACTCAAAAATATAGGTCGTTTTTTGAGCTAAATATGACTTTAAGTCAAAGGCAAACGCACTTCAAAAGTACTTCCCTTTGCGATCTCACTTACAATATTCAACTCACCGTTAAGTTTTTTTATCAGATTTTTTACAATAAATAGACCAATACCTGTTCCTTTTTCTTCATCTGTTCCTTTTTCACTAATGACAAAATTCTTTTGTAGAAGCTTGTGGATTTTTGTCTGATCCATGCCTATCCCTGTATCTTTTATTTCGATAGACAGCCATTGATCAGACTCTTTAGTATGGATACTGATTTCCCCGTCAAATGAAGTGAACTTAATGGCATTGTCTATTAGATTTCGAATGATTGTTTTTAAAGCATTTTCGTCCGCTTTCGCGAATGTGTTAGGCGCTACATTATTAATCATGTCCACTCTTTTCTTAGCAGCGACTGTTTGAAATAAGTCTAAATTGTGTTTCACAAGCGAATGAATATCTATCTTTTTTGGTGTCAAGGTCACAATGTCTTTTTGAGCAGAGGCCCAACTCAACAAATTATCCGTAAGTTGGTAAAACCTCGTTGCATCAGAATCTATATCTTTACCTAAGGATATTAAACGTTCAGAATCTCCTTTGCTAATTAAATAATTTATGTTCTTTGCAATTCCTCTAAATGAAATAGCAGGTTTTTTCAAATCATGTCCGATAATTTGAAAAATCTGATCTTTCATATTATTCATTTTTTCTAAAGATTTTTTTTGCTTGCTTAATTGATTATTTTTCTTCTTTAGAATCCTATAAAAGAGAAGTGAGGCTATAAATAACAATATTGATGTGGCCCCTATCAGATATGCCCGATATTGTTTCTGTTTTAAAATGGCTCTTTCATTTTCTTGCTGAAGTGCTATTAGTTTTTTTTCATTTTCAAATTCACTGTTTAGCCGCGCCGTTGTTACCTCTGTTGCTTTTTCTTCGTTTCTAAAATCTTGCTCGATAGCCATATGCTTTTTATGACTTTCTAATGCAGATTTATATTTTCCTTGAGCTTCATATAACATAGATTGAGATAAGTGTGTTAAAGATTCTGAGCTTTTATCTCCATACGCAATAGCATCCGCTAACCCTGAGTCTATAAAGTTTTGGGCGATCGTCCATTTTTTATTTTTTATATGATATGGCGCCACTAATGCTTTTGTATAATCAAGTAATCCATAGTTATTGTCGGGATCAATGGTTTCTAGTTTTTTGTAGTAATAAAAAGCACTGTCTAAGTTGTTGATTGAACTGTAACAATCTATAATATTCGTTAGGTAGAGTGATAAATTATACCCGTATAAACTTCCTTCAAATGACAGAGCATGTTTTAGATGATTAATGGCTTCGTCATATTTTTTCTCATTCATTTTCGCCATAGCGGTCGCCGAAATACACATGGCGATATGCGCGCTATCCTTGCTTTCGTTTGCGATAATTTTTGCAGAGTCTATTTTTTCGTAAGCCAGATCAAACTGCCCTAATTCATGGTAATATGGAGACATGTTTAAAAGCCCTACCATAGTTCGATATTTATCACCGTTTATTCTGGAGAAATCAATATACTTTTGACCTGCTTCAATTGCTCCCTTATAGTCCCCCGAAGATTTAAGCTTTACTTGCATATTATTATAGAGTATAGCTCTATAAAAAGTTTCTGGAATGGATTCTGACAATTTTATACCTTTTTCCAATAGATAAAATGTAGAGTCAGGAAGGGTATTGTAATATTTGTTTAATGTTGTAGTGAGCAGGCTTAGTTGTATCGATCTATAAGACTCTGAAGGCAGGTTTTCAATCATATCCAAGAGGTTATGAAAGAGACTGTCTTTTTTTAATTGCAATAGCCATATGCTTCCTTGATAATAATAGTTTAGGATCGATTCAGAATGAGAGTTGGGTTTCATTAATTCTAAATCGTCTAGAGCTTCTCCTTTCTTGGCTTTTACGTTTAGAATTTTGAATTTAATGTATAATTCCAATTGAGGATCATGACTTTCAGTTAAGAAAGTTTTAAGAAGATCTTCATAGTACGGTGCTTTTGTGATTTGCGCAATTTCAATTTCAGTCCAAAGTGGATATTTTTCAAATAAGACATTTTTAAAGCAATCTTTGAGAATTGCGGTGTCCTTTTGATTATGAATTTTAAAATCAATAATCGTAGCTAAAGTATCGGTAAAACTCGAAGCTTTTTCAAGTTCGTTTTTTAGTCTGTCACAATTATTTTTCGCATCGCATAATTGAAAGCACAGAAATAATAAAATAAGACTACCGAAGATTCTCATTTGTAAGGGTTTTTTGCAAAATATTGAAATTATAATTAATGGTCTTTACTTTGTACCGTTCGCCACATTATAAATGCATTTCGCCACTATTCTGTCGAGTTTTAAATGCGACTTTCTATTCTTGCCATAAATTGGAATGATGACCAAATGAAGAGTTTTTTTCATGTCAAGACGAACGGAGAATATCACAGAATACCCATTGAAGACATTTTATATTTTCGTTCTGACGATAATTATTGCAGGATTTATACTATAGATGGTATGGGGCTTGTAATCCGTAAAACTTTGGTGAGCATCGAGGAAAGATTAAATAATTTAGGTTTTCTTCGATGCCACCGACAGTTTTATGTAAATACGAATGCTATAAAGTCCATTGATGTGCGCTTGAGTAAAATTCAATTAATAAATGGTTTTGTAATACCAATTAGTCGATCTCGTAAATCATTAGTCATTAACAAATTTGATCAAGAGGGTCTCTGAATCAATTTTATAAATACTTAATACTCATTATGATTTTATACCTTCTTCGATAACGTCTTCCATCTTGGACAACTAATCACATGATCATTTACCATTCCCACCGCCTGCATGTAGGCATACATAATGGTGGTGCCCACAAACTTAAATCCTCGTTTTTTTAAATCCTTACTAATCTGATCACTGAGTGGGGTAGAGGCAGGTACCTCTGAGAGCTTTTTGTATTTGTTTTGAATCACCTTGCTATCCGTAAATGCCCAAAAGTAAGCACTAAATGATCCGAATTCTTTTTGAATTTCAATAAACGCTTTGGCATTGGTTCTTGCGGAATAAATCTTCAATCGATTTCGTACAATGGAGGTATCCTCTCTCAACTTCTCTAGCTTACTGTCCTTGAATCTTGCGACTTTTCGAACATCAAAATTGGCGAAAGCCTTACGATACCCTTCGCGCTTATTTAATATGGTGGACCAACTAAGCCCAGCCTGAGCACCCTCTAATATTAAAAACTCAAACAAGACTTGATCCTCGTACACCGGTACACCCCATTCTTCATCGTGGTACTTTATATAGTTTTCCGAACCAAGACACCACGAACATCTTTTCTCTGACATAACTCAAGAATTACTTAAGGCTAAGATACATGCCTCCCGAATTTTCCAAAGTTCGTTGAGAGACATTTCCGTCTTGTTTTCATCGATCCAAGATTTTAAATATTCACGATGAATCCTCTGCTTATCATTTATCAATTGATTCACAGTAACAACGCGTATTGACAGAATATCCTCTAAGGGGAGGACATTATCTTTATAAGGAAAAGTAATGTCTATAATTCGATCCTCTCGTTTTAGAAAACTATGTGCTTCAGGAATATGGTCGATGCCACTTATATTTAGCACATTCTTGATCTCTGGAGTATTCCTTGCGTTCATTTTGAAAAGGCAAAGGCATAATTGGATATCATTTAATCCCAGATGTTCTGCCACGAGTTTTAAGGCCGCATGTTTTGAGCTACAGGTACCCCGTTTTTCTTTAAAAACTAAAAGAGGATCCCTGGCATCAGAAATCCTCTTGTATTCTAAGTGTTTAATATAGCGCATAGCGTCTTCGAAGTTTTTTAATTTGGCTTTCGCCAAAAAAGACGCGATCTCCATATTAAGGGTTTTGTCTTTTATACTGTTTCCACAGTTTTCTGAAATTCTCCGTTTGTTCCTTGCAGTGCGATTTATTAAACTGAATGACATCTTCGTCAGGGGCACATTCTCCGGGAGCCGAACAAGCAATGGCGTTTCTCTTACCAGGATTATATATGGCACATTCATTTAAAAATGGACTCCATTCTGACCCCGGAAGCATTAAAAACATTTGATCAATTTTGGCTTCAGTTAAACCATATTTCTTTTTGTAGCTATTTATATTTTTTCGTGTTTCCTCATTGTTCGGTACAATGTATCGGTATTTCGTTTTACTCTTTAAATTAGCTTTTACAAGCTTTTGAAAGTTTTTGTCTTTTACATCGAAGTGTAAGTTTGGGGAAACAACCCATACTTCATTGGAATCTTTTTCTATCTGGTGTACTTCATTAATTTTCATAATGCTTGATTTTAAAGGTCAATTTTTATTAGTCCAAAAATAATGGAAGTAGTCTGTATCTTTTTTCCATTCCAACCGCTCATATAATTTTTGGGCTGGATTATCTATACCGGTTTCTAGGGCAACTCCTTTTTGTCCATTGGCTTCCGCCAAAGTTTTAGAAGCATTTAATAAAGCTGTTGCAGCACCATGACCACGGTAGTTATCAACGACAAATAGATCATTCAGTATGTAAAAGGGTTTCATTGAGACCGAACTAAAAGTATGATATAGTTGTGTGAATCCCACTGCTTTCCCATTGGCGAAAGCCAAAAGAAAAATAGAATCATTATTTGTGAGTCGATCCTTCACGAAATTTCGAACGTTTGGTAGGTCAGCACTTTGTTTATAAAACTGCCGATAAGCATCAAACAACGGGACAATAAGTTCAAGGTCGTCGATATGTGCTTTACGAATATCCAAACCTATTTTTTGTTGTCACATTTTCTATTACAATGACCGTAAAGATTTAAAGAGTGGTGAGTGACTTTGAATTCTAAGAGATCACCCATCATATTCTTGATCTGTTGGATTCGAGGATCACAAAATTCTAACACCTCGCCACAGTCGATACATATTAGGTGGTCATGCTGTTTGTAGCCGTAAGATTTTTCGTACTGATTTAGATTTTTGCCAAACTGATGTTTAGTCACTAAATCGCAATTGACTAAAAGTTCTAAGGTGTTATACACAGTCGCCCGACTAACTCTATACTGCTGGGTTTTCATATGTATATATAGTGCCTCGGCGTCGAAGTGGTCATTTCTGCTGTAAATTTCTTCAAGAATGGCATATCTCTCAGGCGTTTTACGCAAGTTGTTTTTCTCTAAATGTGCTGAGAAAATGTTTTTTACATCGTTTAAGATGTTTTCTTGAATATCAACATTTGTTTCCATATCAATTCGATTGAGACGATCGATCTAATCTAGTTACAGTAGATACGCCTTTAAGTTTCGAAATCGCTGTTAAAGCCAAGTTAAGCTGATCTTTATTTAACACAACTAAACTCATTCTACCTTCAAAATATCCTTCGTCTCCACTTATGCTAAATGATCTAATGTTTATCTTAAGCTTATTCGAGATTTCATCAGTTAAAGTCTGTATCACACCGACACCTGAATCTACACCAGTTATCAACAGGTCAACTACAAAATTGGTTCCTACGCGACTGGCCCATTCTGCCTTTAAAACGCGATACCCATAATTCGCCATTAAATGCGTGGCATTAGCACAATTAGTTCGATGAATTTTTAGTCCTTTAGTCGCCGTCAGATAACCAAATATATCGTCTCCTGCCACCGGGTTACAGCAGGGAGCCATTATGAATTCATACTGATCTGCGGGTTCACCATTTACTAAGATTTTTGATTTGTTTTTGTCTGTTTTCTTAGTCGTCTTGGCAGGTGCAACTTCTGCGGCTGGTAGTTCTATTTCTTTTTCCGTTTTCTTAAGAACAAGTTTTCCTTGTTCGACTTCAAAAGCCTTTAAATCCGATATCCTAACTGCATCCGTGGCAAGTGCATAATATAAGTCGGGTCGATGTTTAAAGCCAAAGTGTTTAACTAGTGTTTCTACATTATCCTCAAAATCCACTTTCATGTTTTTAAGCTTGCGCTGGAGGGCTTCTTTGCCAAGTTCTCCTTGCTTTCGCTGCTCTTCTTTCATAGCCGATCTAATCTTAGAACGGGCTTTACCTGTAACCACCATTTTCAACCAGTTTTCGTTTGGTTTCTGGTTTTTTTGTGTGGTTACACTGACTTGATCCCCATTTTGCAACTTGTAACCCATAGGTACAAGCTTGTTATTCACTTTGATCGCGGTACAGGTATATCCTACTTGAGAATGAATTTCAAAGGCAAAGTCTAAAGCGGTAGCGCCTTTCGGCAATATGCGCATATCTCCTTTTGGGGTGAAAACATAAATTTCTTCTGAAAAAAGATTTGACTTGAAGTCATTTAAAAACTCAAGGGCATTGTTATGTTGCGTATCCATGAGTTCGCGTATAGAATCTAACCAACGATCATATACGCTATTGTCCTCTTTAACCCCTTTGTATTTCCAGTGCGCTGCGAATCCGCGTTCAGCGATTTCATCCATACGCTCTGTTCGGATTTGCACTTCTACAAATCGACCATTTGGGCCAATGACAGTCGTATGAAGAGATTCGTAGCCATTTCCTTTTGGGGTCGTGACCCAATCTTTTAAACGCTCTGGAATAGGCGTGTAGTAATCTGTAATAATCGAGTAAAGTTGCCAACAGGCACTTTTTTCTTTATCTAATGGGACATCTAAGATGATACGCATTGCAAAGAGATCATAAATTTCTTCAAATGGTACCTTTTTGGTTTTAATCTTATTAGAAATAGATGAAATAGCTTTTATACGTGCGGCAAAGCGAAAGTCAATCTCCTCTTCCTTCAATTTTTTTCGGATCGGTCGAATAAACTCTTTGATATAACTGCTTCGATCAGATTCCGTTTTTTCAATTTTCTCTTGAATCTCTCCATACCATTCGGGTTCGGTAATCTTCAAGTAGATATCCTGATATTCTGTTTTAATTTTATACAGACCCAGACGATGTGCTAATGGAGTATAGATATAGTTTGTCTCGGCTGCTATCTTCAGTTTTTTATGGACTGGCATGTGATCGATGGTCCGAAGATTATGCAGACGGTCGCACATTTTTATAAGAACGACCCTAACGTCTTCCACCAAGGTAGACAATACTTTTTTGAAGTTTTCGGCTTGTGGACTTTCGACATTGTATAAACCATCTAGTTTGGTAAGACCATCCACGATGGTGGTGATTTTAGGATTAAAATTTTCCTTTATATCCTCAAGCGTGTACTCGGTATCTTCTACAACATCATGTAAAATGGCACATATAACGGCTGTAGGCCCAAGCCCAATTTCTTCAAAAGCGATTCGTGCGACCTCAATAGGGTGGAGAATGTATGGTTCACCAGATTTTCTACGTTGGAATCGGTGACCATGATTGGCCATTTTAAAAGCACGAGAGATGAAAATTTTATCTTCCTCAGTAAGTTTCGGCTTAATCTTACGATATAAGCGGTTATACGCATTACGTATTTCTTTTTTTTCCTTTTCTGATATTTGAAGCACTTCTGCCATATGCACCGAATCTTCCTCTAAATATTTCAAAACAAGTTAATAAAATCGATGGTAAAGCTGGACGAATAGGACTTTATTTAAAAGAACTGTTACAGCGGGTTTTGTAGACCGTCAGGAAATCGACTTTTTTGACTAAATTGAATGACTGAAACACAAGTTAGGGCTATGAAGAAGATGAAGTTAAATTTTATGTACCTATGTTTAGGACTTTTTACGGTTGTCCCTGCATTAAAATCGCAATCTATTTTTTTAGAGAGCCAAATTAATTTAAATGAGTTAATTGAAGAAAGCTCGAGGTATGAACTTAAGGCTAAACTAGACTTTGATGGAGATAGTAATGACGAGTTTTTTGTAACGAATACAAGTTTAGATGACCATAAATATTTTGTGTTTGATATTAAAAGTTCGAGTATAGTCACAAGTTTTGATAGTCCTGTTTTTGAAGGTACCATTGGGGATACAGATCAGGAGTTTTCCATTTGTTTCAAGGGAAATAAAAAAAGCCAACTGTTTTTAGAGAGAGGCTTCTGGAAAGAAAATAGAGTTTACGATATCGAAGTGGATGATGTACTGAAATTAGATCTATTAATTGATCACAAAATTAGTATCCTCGATTTAAATCTTGATGGCTATCCAGAAGTGGTAGGTACCCGTTTTGGAAAAGATACTACGAGGATTTTTTCCTTTATTAACGAAACGCGATATGATACTCTCCTTGAAGTAAACCATGAATTAAAATCTATTCATGCGGTCCAACTAGATGATGACATGAGTATGGAACTTGTATTGTTAGGATGGGATGAAAGTTATATTGTCGATCCTTTTGACGGTGAAATGATGACGCCCGATTTTCCCGTTTCAAGTTTTAACGAGTTGATAGCATATGACGATGACAATAACCGTCAATTTTTATTTTTATACGGAAACGATGACATTGAAATATACAATAGTGATATGGAGGTGGAATTATACGATTTTAAATTACCCTATAGTTACAGAAAGCCTAATGTCAAATTGTTCTATACAGAATCAGATAGTGTCCACAAACCTTATTTTGCCGTATTAAATGATGATTTCACCATTTTTGACAATATGCTTGACACACTCTTTGTTTTAGAGGACGTGGGTGATGGGTGGTCTTCCTTTGATGATGATCCTTTGCAGTTGTTTATTAATGATCTTGATGGCGATCAAAATCCAAATTTCATTTTTGAAAATGAAGGCATCATATTTAACTATGAGATCGAAGGATTAGGAAAGTTTTATGATCCGTTCCAGATCTATGACCACTATCCACATTACAGTCAAGAAATAAAAAGTTTGTCAAATCTTTTTTTATCCTTTGATACAGATGTTGATACAGATACTCTAAAAAAGTATACGGTCTTGAGAAATAACGAAACCAATGAAATCATTGAAACTCAGATTTCCACAGTTGATCAAAGAAATTTTTACTTCTCAGTGGTGGACCCAATTCCTAATGGGTCATATACTTTTGAAATAGAACCGGCTCTGCATTCAATACATGGCGAAAAACTTGACATTAATAAAGATGATCACTATTCAGACAAAGACAAAACTTCTTTCCACTTAGATTTTGAGGTCTTAAACTCAGTAACTAATCTTCCTTCAATTAATGTATTAAGTGATATTCCAGATAGCCTTTATATAAACTCTAAACACGAGTTTTGGATTCGTGTTGAATCACAGGAAGAAGACACTCCTCTTTTGTCCGTGGTCTCAGGATTTGAAAATGATGTCTTAGCCGATTTAAATCCAGAGGACAAAGTTTTTAATGCCTCGGAAGAAAGAATGAAGGTTCTAATCGATACGAATAATAAAGGGGAGGGATTAGAAAACTTCAAAATAGTCGCAGAAGGCATTGACGGTATAAAAGATTCGCTTGTGAAATCCATACAATTAATCCTAAAGAAAGGAAGCTCGTTCCCAGTTAAAGAGGCTAATATTTACCGAACAAGTAAACAGGATAGAGAAATATCCAATAATCAATTTGAATTAAAGTGGTATCTACAAAAAAACATAGATGGTCAAAAACTTGTGGGTGAAAGCGGATTTATTTATTTCGTAAATAAGGATAACAATAGTTTGACCAAATTTAATTGCGAAACTGGAGAAAGCATGTGGGAATTTCCATTCGAGGACGAGATTGGTGAGATGTATATCGAAAACGATCGACTGTATGTGATTTTTTCTGTGGACTCTAATTTGTTTGTAGCTTGTATTCATGTGATGACTGGACAGATGTTATGGGAATCACGAAGTTTCCATACCTATTCAAACGGCTCAGCGTATCAATTGGATATAACTGTTGTTAGGGATTATGTCATACTCCCCACACCTCATGGGATTTGGTGTCTTAATCGTTGGAATGGTTTAGAAATATGGCAGAGACCAGATGAGAACATTCGTCGACAAGTCATCGTCCATAACGATCTTGTGTACTCCGTGGGTTGTCAGGGGATTCAAAGTTTAGATATAAACACGGGAGCACTCCGTGGATGTTCTAATGGTAATGGGGCTTCCGCGTATAATGGAAGTTTATTATTTGATGAGGTAAATGATCAATTGATTTACGAGGATTCAGATGGCATTTACTCTGTGGATATAATGAGTTTAGAACAGAATTGGTTTGTCCCTCAATTTGGACTCAAACATTTAACAATCTCAGATAGTCGGTTACTTTATTATGTCGATAATCAGTTACATGAAGTCAACTTAGAGTCAGGAAGTGTAGTCAACACGGTGCCTATTAAGTATTCTAAAACAAGTGATGATGTGTTGATGTATGGGGATTTTTTAATGGTCTCAAATACATTTCCAGATTCCGCCAAAGTATATGATTTACGAAACTTGCAACTGATAAATGGAATCGAAGAATCTCGAGGAGGAGAGATCACTTTTGTTGATAATTATCTAGTACTTAATAAATCTTGGGAAATTCAGGTGTTTGAAATGTTACCCCCATGCTTTTCAAAAGAAAACATGTCTGCACATATTTGTCAGGGCGAGAGTATTGATTTTAATGGAGAAGTATATAGCGAAAGCGGCTTAATTGTCGATACCATATATCAGGCAAATGGCTGTCACGTAATCTCTGAATTGGAGTTGTTTGTTTCGAATACCACTCTTGTAGATTCAACAATTATTGATGACACCGGAAGTGGACTTGGATTAATTAGTATTGATGTAAATGGGGGAGTGATGCCTTATAGTTTTATTTGGTCAAATGGGGCAACAACATCAACTATAGATAGTCTTGATTTTGGTAATTACTCCGTAACTATTACGGATTCTATTGGATGTATGGTAAGTTTTGGTTTTGCTGTCGAGGACGTAGAATGTATAGATCAAGGCGGCGATATGGATGGCGATGGATTTTGTGCTGATCAGGATTGTGATGATAATAATTCAGACGTAAATCCTAATCAAGTTGAAATCCCGTACAATGGGTTGGATGATGACTGTAATTCTGAAACCTTGGACGATGATCTTGATCAAGACGGATATGAATTATCTGAAGATTGTGACGACTCTGACCCATTAATTAATCCAGGGGTATTAGAGATAGTGTACAACGGTATAGATGATGATTGTAATTCGGAGACTTTGGATGATGACTTAGATCAAGATGGTTATGAATTTTTAGAGGACTGCGATGACAATAATGCTCTAATAAATCCTGGAGTTATTGAAATTGAATATAACGGGCAGGATGACGATTGTGATAGCACCACCTTGGACGATGATCTAGATCAAGACGGTTATGTGTTATCTGAAGATTGTGACGACTCTGCCCCATTAATTAATCCAGGGGTATTAGAGATAGTATACAACGGTATAGATGATGATTGTAATTCGGAGACTTTGGATGATGATTTAGATCAGGACGGATTTACATTTGTAGAAGATTGTGATGACTTAAATCCAGAAATAAATCCTCTCGCCGTTGATATTCCTAATAACGGAATTGATGAGGATTGTGATGGTATGGATTTAGTCTCTTCATTGGATGATTTAAATCTGAGTGCTCTAAAAATATATCCAAACCCCACCTCAAATTACATCTATCTTGATTCTAGAGTTTTGTCGGACTTGGATTTCAGTATTTATGACTTGACGGGTAAAAGTCAAATGATCCCTAGAAATGGAAAAACATTAGATGTTCATAAATTAAGTTCAGGCACATATTTTTTGACTATAACTCATGTGATTACCGGATCGTCAGTGACCAAAAAGTTTGTTGTTCTAAAGTAAGCAGTATTTGATAATTCTAATTAGGAGCTAGAATTATGACACTGATTTCGTCTATTTAGTCAAAAAATAGCTAGCTACGATTTAAGTGCCAAATTGATATTGATTTTTAAAAAGATATTATCTTTGCGGTCGCTTTACAAGAAAAAGTTCTTTGCGGGTATGATGGAATTGGTAGACATGCTAGACTTAGGATCTAGTGCTTAACGGCGTGGGGGTTCGACTCCCTCTACCCGCACTGTTCTTCTCTTGAAGATTTAAAGCAACTCATTTTTTCTCACCTCAGTTTTACGGTTAACATTTATGCAAGTATCCAAAAAAGATATCGACGCCCTTAATACGCAGATTACAGTGGTTGTCGAACGCTCAGATTATGAATCTAAATTCAAGTCTAACTTGGAAAAGCATCGTCAAAAGGCTACTTTAAAAGGATTTCGCAAGGGTAAGACACCTATGTCGATGATTAAAAAACTTTATGGAGAGCAAGTATTGGCGGAAGCCGTAAATGATAAACTCCAAGGGGCGCTCTACGAATTTATCACCGATGAAAAATTAGAAGTTTTAGGAGATCCGATCCCAGCTGAAAACCACGAACAAATTCAGTTTGATCCAACAAGTTTATCGGATTATACCTTTGTTTTTGATGCAGGTATTGCTCCAGAATTTGAGGTTAAGGGGGTTTCTGATTCAGACACTTACGTGAAATTTGATATAGCTGTAGACGATAAAGTGGTCGATGACGAATTAATGGCTGGCCAAAAACGCATGGGTAAGCAAGAATCTGTAGAGAATGATATTGATGCCAAAGATATATTGACCATCAAAGCCGTAGAGGTAGAAAACGGTAATGTGAAGGAAAAAGGCTACGAAACCGAGTTTAAACTGATGCCTGAATTAATTGCAGATGAAGTCTTAAAAAATCAGGTCTTAAAAATGAAGAAAGGAGATAGTTTCCAGTTCGACATTTATACGCTTGAAAAAGATAAAGACGAGGCACATGTTAAGAAGTATATGCTTAACATGGATGAAGATGAGGAGACAGAAGTAGGTAGAGATTTTGAAGGGACCATTGATGAGGTCTCTCGATTACAACCAGCAAAATTAGATGAAGAGTTCATCGAAAAGTACTTTAACAACCCTGACATTAAATCTGTTGACGAGGCTAAAGCCAAAGTGAAGGAGGACATAGGTACTTATTATAATGAACAGGCCTCGAAGTATATGTATCGCGAAATTATGGATGCTTTAATGGAGCAAAATACTTTCGATTTACCAGAAGAATTTCTGAAGAGATGGTTGAAATTAACCAACGAAAACGTCACTGATGAAAATATCGAATCTGAATTTCCAGGATTCACAAAAAATCTACAGTGGACTCTCATCAAGCAAAAATTGGCGAAAGCCAATGAGATCCAAGTCGAACCTGACGAAATTACAAACGCCATGAGACAGCGCGTCCAAGGGTATTTAGGTCAATATAATATGGGTCAAGAATACGTGGATAATATGGTCCAAAGACTAATGCAGGACCGTGAGCAGGTAAATAAATTATACGAAGAAATTCAAGCAGACAAGATTTTTCAAGCGATCGAAGGAAATATTAAAATCAAATCAGAGAAAATCAAACTTGATAAGTTTCAAGAAAAAGTGCAAGCCCTGAATGAGCGACTGAATGCTCCGGCTTAAACATTTTGATCAAAAAATGTATTTTACTACTCTGTAATTACGTTGAATATTAAAAAAAGAGCAGCATGTTTCATAAAGACGAATTTAAAAAGTATGCCACCAAGCACATGGGAATGAGTACCATGCACTTGGAAAAATATATGGAAACCAGTGTCCCAAACATTAATGGATTTACACCTCAGGTGATTGAGGAAAGACAGATGAATGTAGTGGGGATGGATGTGTTTTCACGCTTGATGATGGATCGGATCATATTTATGGGGGTGCCCGTAAACGATTATGTCGCCAATGTTATTCAGGCTCAACTCCTATTCTTAGAATCTACGGATCCAAAAAGGGATGTACAGATGTTTATAAATAGCCCTGGTGGTTCTGTGATTGCGGGGATGGGTATTTATGATACTATGCAATATGTATCTCCAGATGTAGGCACTATTTGTACCGGTTTAGCAGCATCCATGGGGGCTGTGTTATTATGTGCGGGTACTAAAGGTAAAAGAACTTGTCTTGAGCATTCGAGAGTCATGATACATCAGCCATCAGGTGGAATGCAAGGACAATTTTCGGATATGGAGATTTCTTACAACCTAATCAAGCAAATGAAGCTGGAGTTGTACGAAATCATGTCTCGACACACTGGTAAAAAAGTGAAGCAGATCGAAGAAGATTGTGATAGAGATAAGTGGTTGACAGCACCAGAAGCTAAAGCATATGGTTTAGTCGATGAGGTGTTATCAAAACAAGCCTCTAAAAAATAAGGTATGTTTTTTGTAAGAGATAGTATATCTGTCTCTTACATATTAAAATATAATTGAATATGAGCCAGCCAAAAGACAAACGTTGTTCCTTTTGCGGTCGAAACGAAAAAGAAGCGCTCATCCTAATTGCTGGGATGGAGGGCTACATTTGTGAGGTATGTGTCGAACAAGCCAATGACATCATCGAAGATGAAATTAAGGGCAAACAAACCACACAGGCTCAACAATTTTCTCTTCCCGATAACATCACTCCTGCCATGATCAAGGGATATCTTGATCAATATATAGTAGGACAGATTGAAGCTAAAAAATACCTGTCAGTAGCGGTGTACAATCACTTTAAACGACTGAAGCAGGAAAAGACGGATGATGTTGAAATTGAAAAGTCAAACATCCTATTTGTAGGAGAAACGGGGACAGGAAAAACGCTTTTAGCGAAGACCATCGCTAAGTTTTTGGACGTACCTTTTACTATAGTAGATGCGACAGTCTTTACTCAAGCTGGTTATGTAGGAGAAGATGTAGAATCTATGCTCAGTAGACTGCTTCAAGCCTGTGAGTATAATGTGGAAGCGGCTGAAAGAGGCATTGTTTATATCGATGAAATTGATAAGATAGCCCGTAAAAATGATAACCCTTCGATAACTCGTGATGTTTCTGGAGAGGGTGTTCAGCAAGCTCTTTTAAAGATGTTAGAAGGTACAGAAGTTAATGTGCCTCCACACGGTGGACGTAAGCATCCGGAGCAAAAAATGATAAAAGTCAATACCTCTAATATTCTATTTATCTGTGGAGGTGCGTTCGCAGGAATCGAAAAGATCATTGCAAAGCGCTTGAACACACAGGTTATTGGATTTAATACAGATGATAAGGAGCGTATTGATACAGATAACATGTTGCAATACATTACACATCAGGATTTAAAGCATTTTGGGTTGATTCCAGAGTTAATTGGTCGTTTGCCTGTGCTTACATATCTAAATCCACTTACAGAAGATGTGCTAATTCGTATCCTTGTAGAGCCTAAAAATTCTCTGATTAAGCAGTATCAGAAACTTTTCCAGATAGAAGATATCAAATTAGAGTTTACAAAAGGAGCGATCTCTGTCATCGCCAAAAAAGCCTTGGAGTTTAAGCTTGGAGCACGTGGTCTTCGCTCGATTTGTGAGGCTATTCTAACGGATGCCATGTTTGAATTACCTTCACAAAAGGACATCAAAGAATTTACTGTAGATGAAGTATATGCCACTAATAAAATTAGTGAGAGCAAGATTCATAGTTTGAAGCGAGCGTAGTTTTCGGCTTTCGCCAATTCATCAGACTCACTAGGCATTTCGACAAACATACTTTAATTCTCGACACTAAACATTCGCCTGTTTAAGCTGTTTCTTAGCTTTGCACCACACTAACAAAAGTCTATGAAATATCTTTTAAGTTTTGCGCTAAGCTTCCTTTTTTTTGGATTAAACGCGCAAAATGATGTGACCATTAGTGGCTACATCAAAGACGGTGAAAGTGGAGAAACCCTCATTGGAGCCACGGCCTATATCACCGAATTAGGTCAAGGAACCACAACTAATGTGTATGGCTTTTACTCACTAACTGTTCCCCCTGGTAATTATACGATCGAATATGCCTATGTCGGTTTTAGTGATGTGATTCGTCAAGTGAGTCTTTCCGAAAATCGTAAAATGGATATTGAGCTGGGCGAGTCCGCTACCGAACTCGAAGAAGTCGTGATTACGGCTGAGGCCAAAGACAAAAACGTCCGTGATATCCAGATGAGTGTCAATAAATTGGATATTAAAACTTTACAAAAATTACCGACACTCCTGGGTGAAACGGAAGTTTTAAGATCTATCCAACTTCTTCCTGGTGTTACTTCTGTAGGGGAAGGGGCAGCCGGATTTAATGTGCGAGGCGGGTCGATTGATCAGAATCTGGTTTTACTAGATGAAGCACCAGTATATAACTCAAGTCACTTATTTGGTTTTTTCTCAGTCTTTAATCCGGACGCCGTTAAGGATGTTAAACTTTATAAGGGTGGGATTCCTTCCCGTTATGGAGGTCGACTTTCGTCAATATTGGACGTGAGAATGAAAGAGGGAAACAACAAAAAACTTGCCGTTAATGGAGGTATAGGAACAATCTTTTCAAGACTCGCGATAGAAGCGCCTATAGTCAAAGACAAATCCT
>JAHDBE010000235.1 GCA_020630555.1 Saprospiraceae bacterium | reverse complement strand
ACAGCAAAGCTAGAATTTAGTCCTTTACCTTGCAGAAACAATCGACGTAGACTTGTGCCTGACCCTTTGGGTGCAGCTAAAATGACATCAACATCAGAGGGAGGGATTATTCCTGTACGCTCCTTGTAAGTAATCCCAAACCCATGTGAGAAATAGAGCGCTTTTCCTGGTGTAAGATATTTTTTAATAGTTGGCCATAAACTAATCTGTGCGGCATCCGATAATAAATATTGTATAACTGTGGCGCGCTCTGCGGCTTCTTCAATAGAAAACAAAGTCTCGCCAGGTACAAAACCGTCTTCAATGGCCTTATCATAGGACTTAGATGGAGATCTCTGACCTACAATTACATTGATGCCGTTGTCCTTTAGATTAAGGGCTTGACCTGGTCCTTGCACACCATAACCTATAATTGCAATGGTTTCATTTTTTAAAATATCTCTTGCTTTTTCAAGTGGAAATTCATCTCGTGTAACAACATTTTCATTTGTACCTCCAAAATTCATTAATGCCATAATTGATTCTTTTTATTAATGTCTACTACACTGTTTATAATTGATTAATTGACTCCAAGTATTGATTTAGTCGCTCCATTGGTTTGATAATCGCGACACGTCCTGATCGAACGAATTCAAATATTCCTATTGTTTTTAGTTCTTTAAGTAAGGCTTTGGTTTCACTTTCGTGGCCTGTTTTTTCGACAACGATATATTCAGTTTCCATGCTTAATATCCGTGCATTGTATTTTCTTAAGAGTTCTTCTGATTTATCAAACTTAAAGAAGGATTCAGAAGGGATTTTATACAAGGCTACTTCCTGGTGAACTATTTCTTCATTTGTGTAATAAAAGGCCTTTAGAATATCGATCTGTTTGTCAATTTGTAATACGAGTTTCTTAATTGTTTCCTCGGTTACACAAACCACCATCGTAATTCTAAAAATGCCATCTATTGAAGATTGTGAGGCATTAATGCTCTCTATGTTAATATGGCGTCGGGTAACTAGACCGACTATGCGTGAAAGTACCCCAGTATAATTTTCACAGAAAACGGTTATTGTGTATTCATTTTTCATAGCTAAGCTTCTAACTTAATTTCATCAACCGCGCATCCCGATGAGATCATAGGGAATACGTTTTCTTCTTTAATGACATCGACATGTAGTATGTATGCCTCTTTGCTTTGGATCATTTCTTTTATCCCCTCCCGAAGTTGCTTTGGATCAGAAATTCGACGACCATTTACGCCATATGATTTCGCGATACCAATAAAGTCAGGATTGGTCATCTCTACAAAAGAGTAGCGCCTCTCAAAAAATAATTCTTGCCATTGTCTTACCATACCTAGATAGTTATTGTCCAACAACAGTATTTTTACTGGGATTTTATATTGGCTTAAAAGTCCTAATTCCTGAATCGTCATTTGAAAACCACCGTCACCAACTACAGAAATAACCTCTTCATTTGGTCGGGCTATTTTAGCTCCAATAGCTGAAGGTAAACCATAACCCATAGTGCCAGCACCTCCCGAAGAAATCCACTGGTCATTGCATTTGTATTGGTAATATCTAGCGGCGACCATTTGATGTTGTCCTACATCTGTCGTGATTATGGCATCGCCGTTCGTTTCTTCAGAAAGAATTTGAATCGACCTCGCCATATTTATCGCGGGTCTGTCAGCATCCATATCTTTGGTGATGACTTTTTGAATTTCTTCTTTTTTTAGTTTTTCAAATTCACTATACCACTCGGGATATTTTTTTTCTTCCACTTTCGTGAATAATAATTCAAGGGCTTTTTTGGCGTCAGCCAATATACCCACATCCGCTTTTACATTTTTATCAAGTTCGGATGGGTCTATCTCTATATGAATGACCTTGGCTTGTTTAGCATAGCGCGATAGATTTCCCGTGACTCGATCATCGAATCGCATACCAATAGCAATAAGTACATCGCATGAGTTTGTTAATACATTGGGTGCGTAGTTTCCATGCATACCTAGCATACCCATATGTAAAGGATGAGCGTTTGGAATAGTTGATAGTCCATGGATTGTCGTCGCCAGTGGAATTCCAGTTTTCTCGACAAATTTTTTAAATGTCTCTCGAGCATCTGAAATGTGTATGCCATGTCCTGCAAGTATAAACGGTCTCTTAGACTCGTTAATCATATGCGCTGCCTCATTGATTTTGTCTAGATCAATAGGCGTTTCAGGAATGTAACTCCTGACTTTTTTGTGGCCATCATATTTAAATGCACATGATTCGATTTGGGCATCTTTGGTTATATCTATTACGACAGGTCCCGGCCTACCTGAATTGGCGACGTAAAAGGCTTTCGCCAATATAACTGGAATTTCAGAGGCTTTCGTGATTTGGTAATTCCATTTGGTGATAGAGTTCGTACATCCCACAACGTCTGCCTCTTGAAACGCATCTGATCCTAGAAGTGAAGAGAACACTTGCCCTGTAATACAGACTAGTGGAGTCGAGTCCATAAGGGCATCCAGTAATCCTGTGAAAAGATTCGTAGCTCCAGGGCCGGAAGTAGCAAAGACAACTCCTGTTTTTCTAAGTGCTCTAGCGTATCCTTGGGCACCATGAATCGCACCTTGTTCATGGCGATTTAGATAATGTGTAATTCTATCCTGGTAGTCATATAAAGCATCATAAATAGGCATAATGGCCCCACCTGGATATCCAAATATAGTGTCGACTCCTTCGGCTAGTAAACATTCCATGACGGCTTTTGAACCAGCCATTTCTAGCGTACTGTTTTGGGATTGACTCTGTATGTTATTCGATGTGGACATGATGATTTTTTATTTGCTTGTTATACATCCTTCACTCGCTGAGGAGACGTTTTTTCTATATTTATTAAGAAAGCCTTTTAGTTCGCTTGATTTGGGTCTGACCCAATTTGCTTTACGTGTTTCAATTATATTTTGATCGACAATAAGATCTATTGTTCTTGTTTTGGCGTCAATTTTAATGGTATCTCCATCTTCGATCAGAGCGATAAGCCCCCCGTCATACGCCTCCGGAGTAATATGACCTACAACAAACCCATGTGTGCCGCCAGAAAATCTACCGTCAGTTATTAGTGCACAACTATCTCCTAATCCTGCTCCCATTAATAGGCCAGTAGGTTTTAACATTTCAGGCATTCCAGGCCCACCTTTCGGTCCTGAATATCTAATTACAATCACGGAACCAGCTTCGATTTCTTGATTTTTTATGGCCTGATTAGTTTCTGATTCGCTATTAAAGACTCGTGCTTTACCTTCAAAAAATTCTCCTTCCTTACCAGTAATTTTGGCCACTGAACCTTGCTCTGCGAGATTTCCAAAAAGTATTTGCAAGTGTCCTGTTTTCTTGATAGGATTATTTACTGGATAAACTATTTTTTGACCTTGAGTCAAAGAAGGAATCTCTTCTAAATTTTCGGAGATAGAATTTCCTGTGACTGTTAAACAGTTCCCATCTAATAAGCCTTCATCAAGCATTAATTTCATTACGCCCGGTATGCCACCTATCTGGTGTAAATCTTCCATGACATATTTACCACTGGGCTTTAAATCTGACAAATAAGGAGTCGTGTTAGAAATCTCTTGGATGTCTTTTAACGAAAGCTCTAATTCGAATTCATGAGCGATGGCTAACATGTGCATAACCGCATTTGTAGATCCTCCCAATACAGTAATGAGCCGGAGAGCATTCTCTAAAGCTTGCTTAGTGACAATTTTCCTAGGGGTCAGATCCAGTTCAAGTAAACGTTTGATGTGCTTACCAATTTCCTGACTTTCATTTTGCTTTGCATGTGAAACGGCGGGATTAGAAGAATTAAATGGTAGGGACATACCCATAGCTTCTATAGCGGATGCCATGGTGTTTGCTGTAAACATACCTCCGCAAGCACCTGGACCTGGACAAGCCTTTTGAATAATTTCTTTAAGCTCCTGTTCATCCATGTTTCCGGCAATATGCTCACCCAAAGCTTCAAATGTCGAAATGATCGTGAGGTCTTTATTTTTATGACAACCTGGAGCAATGGTTCCGCCATAAACGACTATTCCTGGTCTGTCAAGCCTTCCGAGGGCCATCATGGCACCAGGCATATTTTTATCACAGCCTACCACGGTAATTAAACCATCATACCACTGTGCAGACATTACCGTTTCAATAGAATCGGCAATGACATCTCGTGATGGCAATGAAAAACGCATGCCGCTTGTTCCCATGGAAATGCCGTCACTGACACCAATGGTATTAAAAATTAAACCAACGAGCTCTTCTTGGTTTACACTTGTTTTAATTTCTTGTGCAAGCCCATTCAAATGCATATTGCACGGGTTGCCATCCCAGCCCATACTAGCAATGCCAATTTGAGCCTTTTGTAAATCTTCTTCAGTGAGTCCGATGGCATGAAGCATGGCCTTTGAAGCCGGCTGAGTGGGGTCGGCCGTTACATGTTTGCTGTATTTGTTTAATGACATGGGACTGACTTATATGATGACTCCTGATTCGGATGGTTTTTTACTTAATATTCTATGGGCGATAATGTCCCCGAGATCTGAGCATTTAACAGGGTTTGTCCTGATAAGATCCTGGGTTAATATACCTTGATCAATACAATGCTCTACTGCGCTT
>JAHDBE010000234.1 GCA_020630555.1 Saprospiraceae bacterium | reverse complement strand
ATTCTTGTCGACAATGTACTCTGGAGTGGCAAGGTGGTAGATCAAATAAAGGATCACGACACGAGAGCTATTGACACTTTTAATAAAAAATTGAAAGACGACAGTCGTATAGAATGTATGATCCTCCCATTGAGAGATGGACTTACTCTTGCGCGAAAACTTTAGAACAAACTTTCGTACCCAAAGTGCACTTTCAGATTATTAAAGTCGAGTGAATTCTGTAATTGCTTTCCAGCGGCAATGGCAAAATTAAATAGACCGGCACCAGTCTCAAAATTTAATCCCACACCGACGCCAAATGGTTGATCCCATCGAATTTCTCTTTCTTCAGAATAAGTAATTCCGTAATCTATAAAAGGTAGCGACAAGGAAAAATTCGAATTTTGCTCAGCAAGTAAAAAACGTAATTCAAAACTGAATACAGAGTAGAATTGTGACAATACACTCTGTTCGTCAAAACCACGTAATAATCGATTTCCACCGATTCTGTAAAGTTCGTTACGATAGATTCTTCCAGGACTCCATTTTAAAGCCGACTGATTTCTGGACTTAATTATAAGGTTGTTTAATACGGGTATATAATACGCCCCATCAAAATGCAATTCAAATTGATATGTGCGAAGATCTAAACTATCATAACTCGTACTAAAGTCGATTTCAGAATTACTCAAACCTTGAATTGCAACATTAGGAATGATATTTTTAAAACCTATTGTACCTGAAAGTGCCGCATCAAAACCTCTTCTTGGATTAAATCGATAATCTGTTCGATCTACTAAAATTGACAAGCCTAAACCGTTATAACTAACATCGAGATTATTTGGTAATTGACGTGAATTTAAAATCTGTACCGTGTCTATTTCAAGTAATCGGCTTGACTTGTATGACCAAAACCCTTTAAGCTGATCACGTCCATCTAAAACATACTGAATTCCCAAATTCGCATCCAACTCTATAAATTGATTGGTATTTCGAAAAAGTTTAAACCGAGAATCAATGCCGAATGGCTGGTTAAAAACGTATGGATAATTAAAGCGCAATTCAAGCTCTTGTGTTTCAGGACGCAGCCTTTTGTACTCCACAAACATATGTTCTCCAAAGCCCAACTTATTTAGCATTTCAGCAGTAAACTCTCCTGTGATTGTATATTCCTGAGTACCGTTAGGAGCCTGATTTTGTTGTATCCCGATTAAAAAATCAAAGCGACTTGCATTTTTAGGCTTCAAGTTTAATTGGAGTTCAGCTTTTTCATTGACAAATTTTATGAGCGGATCATTACTTAATTGTAAGTATGGTAAATTCTGAATTTTCTGTTTTAGTTTGAGGACATTTTCACGATCATAGGCTTCACCTTTTCTAAAATTCAAATGTCTTTGTAAGAAGGACTGCCTAAGGTTTACATTCCCTTCAATTAGTATAGTATCATATGTAATAAAAGGCCCTCGAATTATGTCTAATTCCGCAGATACTTGACCATTTTTAACATGACTATTTTTTAATTGTGCGGTAGCAAAAGGGTATCCCGTATTTTCTAAAAAGCGAAGTGTCGAAGCACTTAGATCTTTAATAGAATTTAATCGAATGGGTTTATTTAGGTAATCTTTAATTCTCAAGTTAGACTGATCTATTAATGGCAAATTAGCTGAATCAATTTGGATCTGTACAAGAGAATATTTTACTCCTCGAATGAAGGTAGTTTCCCATACACTATCTTTTAGATTAAGATTTTCAAAGTAATTCTCTAAATGCCCTTTTTCCCAATTTAAATATCGCAAGGAGTCTAAAGTTCTGCGGACTGAAAGACTATCCGCTCTTTCCATGATTAAATCCTCATCTGCACCCTCCATAGCAATCTTCAATGTATATTGGGCATGAGCCTCAAAGCAAAGCAAAAGAGGAATTAAGAATAAAATACATCGGATGAAACTACTACTCATCTAAAGATTGAATATACTTGCAAAGATTTAAATCTCCGTGAACTCTTAATCCATTTTCTAACGAAGCAATCTCTTGGCTGGTATCTACTTTCATATTCCTTTTTGTAAGCAAGCATGTAATTATTGCAATTTTCACTTTGCGACCTCTCTAAGGTATAAAGAAGAAATGCTTGAAGCTATGTTAAAAGAGATTGAGACCAGAGTTAATTACCTTGAAGGAGAAAGAGTATCTACGCTATATTTTGGAGGTGGAACTCCTAGTCTCTTGAGTGTTAAAGAGATAAACGACCTTATTAGTTGCTGTGAAAAACATTTTGAGCTAGTTGCTGATATAGAAATCACTTTAGAGGCGAATCCGGATGATTTAAATGATTCTTACTTAAATGATCTTGATGGTTTGACTTTCGTCAATAGATTAAGTGTTGGTATTCAATCTTTCCATGATGAAGAGCTAAAGTTTATGAATCGCGCCCATAGCGCTCGTGAGGCTTTGGAATGTCTGGAACGTATCAAAAGTTGTTCGTTTAATAGTATTAGTACCGATCTGATATTTGGGGTGCCTGGTAGTTCGGATTATAGTTGGAAAAAAAACCTTAGCTATTTAATGCAATTCGATCCCGAACATATCTCGTTATACGCTCTTACTGTCGAAGATAAAACCCCTTTAGCCAAACAGATAAGATTAGGAAAAGCCACTGGACCTGAGGAATCTGTACAACATTCGCAGTTTTTAATCGCTTTGGATTATTTGGTTGAATACGGATATGAGCAATACGAAATATCAAATTATGCTAAAACAGGATATGAATCAAAACATAATAGCTCGTATTGGAAATCTAAAAAATATTTAGGGATCGGTCCATCTGCACACTCTTATAATGGCTTAAGCAGATCATGGAACGTAGCCAACAACAAAAGATATCTTGATGGCATTAAAAACGGAGAAAAGATTTATTACGAAGAGACTTTAAAATATTCTGATCGTTATAATGAGTACGTGATGACTTCAATTCGTACAAAATGGGGTATCTCCGCTGACAAAATTAATAAGGATTTTTCAGATTTCGAATCGTCTTTTTTGACGGAAGTCAAAGCCTGGATAGAGACAGGTCACATACAATATGAAAACAATAATTATATTCTTACTCGAGAAGGAAAATTCTTAGCCGATGGCATTGCGGCTTCCTTATTTGTTGGGTGATTCTAACTCATCCCAATATTCTACGGCACGTCTTGTATGAGGAATACAAATGGACCCACCCACAATATTAGCTACAGAAAATATTTCATAAATCTCCTCAGTGTTTATGCCTTCATCATGACATCGCCCTAAATGGTATTTAATACAATCATCACAACGCAAGACCATGGATGCAACTAAGCCAAGCATTTCTTTTGTCCTTACATCTAATGCTCCATCTTGATAGGTTTGATTATCAAGACTAAAAAATCGCTTTAAGACTTTGTTGTCTTGTTTTAAGATCCGCTCATTCATTTTTCGGCGGTACTCATTAAATTCTTTGATCTGTGACATGGTATAAATTATACGGTGTTTTTATTATAGTTTCTCCAGATGGAAATAATCATGCGCATTGGAAATAAGATAGAAGCAATAATACTACCTGTACCGAAAAAGAACATTTGTGCTTTTGTAAATTTTATGAGAGTCTTTTGATCTTTTATATGTAGGTGTTTATAAAACTCTTGTAATCCAATTTCGTCATAATACACTTGAAATTCTTGTAAGCCTTTTGTGAGATAAAAAATAAATGGAATACAAATAAATCCGATGACAGCCTTAGCGAACATTCGATGGGATAAGAAAGTATGTTTTAACAAGAATATATATCGCGTCAGAGTGACGAAGACAATTATAAATAGGATGTTATACTTGTAAAAAAGGTAGTTTACAGCGTTCTGTAGAATTGGAAACAAAAAAACAGCCACGATCACTGCAGTTATTACCCACCAAATTATTTCTAGTCGAAATTTTAAATCCATAATCAAATGTACTCTCTAATTCAGTATTGAAAGATTAAGAGTCCTCTAATATTTAATTAGATTACAAATTAATGACTACAGTATCACATTGTGATTCACAGTTTATTTGCCCGTCTACATAAAACTTATCTATTGCGAATTGATCACAGCAGTCATCATCGTCCTCAAGCCTCAGTGAAGCTTTGAATGTTATATTCAACAAAGTATCCATCGACAATTGGTAATCAATCCCATCTTCAATCATTACAGTCAAAACTTCAGTTGGATTTTCCAGTTGAAGTTTAAAAATCTCGTTAGAAGAAGAATTATATAATTCTAAATTCTTAACTCCGCTTGAATCTAAAATATTTATGCTGTCTTTCACAAATCTTAAATGAATTGTGGTGCCTAAAGAGCAATCATCTTTTTGACAACACGACATAATCCAAATAGCAGATATTAATAGCACTATAATAAAATGCTTATTTAACGACATGATTAAATATACTACTTTTAGTTTCATGCATAAAAACCCCCATTATCAGATGATGATTATAGGTTATAAGAAAGGTCCGACAAAATGGAGTTATGCGTGATAAAACCAAAGCTTATTAATGGAGGCTCAAATATGAGTGGAGGCAGGTCTACCAGTAGATCTCCATTATTAGGTAATCTACGTGCATAAAAAAACCCATTATCTGATATAGATAATGGGTTTTAAAAAAAGGCGGCGA
>JAHDBE010000233.1 GCA_020630555.1 Saprospiraceae bacterium | reverse complement strand
GTACATATTAAGTTTCTATCCCCATGCGCATTATTAACTCGAGCGACGGAAGCCCAGAATTTTGATCCTTCTTTTAGATATTCCACTGGATATGCGGCTTTTTCCCGAGTGTAAGGATATTTCCATTCGTCGCTGGTCAACTTTCTCAGCGTGTGCGGAGAATTATGAAGGACATTATTCTCTTTATCTGCCTCTCCAGAAGCAATTTCATCAATTTCAATTTTGATCGAAAGTAAAGCATCACAAAAGCGATCTAATTCCTCTTTTCCTTCACTTTCCGTAGGTTCGATCATGATTGTTCCTGCCACAGGAAATGACAAAGTCGGCGCATGAAATCCATAATCAATTAAACGCTTTGCCACATCTTCAGCAGTGACATCTAAAACTTTAAATTTTCGCAGATCAATGATGAGTTCGTGCGCAGCGCGACCTGCCTCCCCAGTGTAAAGCACATCATATTCTCTTTCTAAACGCGCCTTTATATAATTGGCATTTAAAATGGCAATTTCAGAGGCTTTTCTGAGACCATCCCAACCTAACATTCGAATGTAGCCATAGGAGATTAATAGAATAGAGGCGCTTCCCCAAGGAGCGGCAGAAACCGCTGGAATCGCTTTTTCTCCACCTGTTTTTACGAGAGTGTGTCCTGGTAAAAATGGCGCTAATTTATCGTTTACACAGATCGGCCCCATTCCTGGTCCACCTCCGCCATGAGGGATCGCAAAAGTCTTGTGCAAATTAAGATGACATACATCGGCACCGATCAATCCTGGACTCGTCAATCCGACTTGAGCATTCATATTAGCCCCATCCATGTACACTAATCCCCCATGATCATGAATCAACTGACATATTTCTTTTATAGCCGCTTCAAAAACACCATGTGTACTTGGATAAGTGACCATTAATGAGGATAAGTTTTCGGAGTGCTCTTCAGCCTTAGTTTTTAGATCATCAAGATCAATATTTCCTTGCTCGTCACACTTTACCAAGACCACCTTCATCCCAGCCATAACCGCGCTGGCAGGATTAGTACCGTGAGCCGACGTAGGAATCAAGGCGATGTTTCGATGATTTTCTCCACGATCAGCGTGATAAGCCCTGATCGTCATTAATCCTGTATATTCTCCTTGCGCGCCAGAGTTTGGTTGGAGCGAACACGCCGTAAATCCTGTCACTTCCGACAAGTAGGCAGATAATTCGTCAAAAATCTGATGATAGCCTTGAACTTGATCTTCTGGTACGAAAGGATGAATCGAAGAAAATTCTGGCCAGCTCACTGGAAATAACTGCGTTGCGGCATTAAGCTTCATCGTACATGAACCCAAAGGAATCATCGAATGGGTCAAGGACAGATCCTTATTTTCTAGGCTCTTAATGTAACGCATCATTTTAGTTTCTGAGTGATGCGCATTAAATACCTCATGTGTCAAATACTCAGATTCTCTTACTAGCCCACTTGGAATTAATGGGGCTTCGGATTCTACGGAACTTAATTGATCTTTTCCTTTAGCTTTCGCGAAAGCGATAAGAATTCTAGCTAAATCTTGAGAAGTTGTTTTTTCATCTAAAGAAACAGTGACCCCATTATTGTGATAAAAGAAGTTAATCTCAGCATTTAAAGCATGTTCTTTAATCTGATTTTTTAAACCATCCTCACACAAAATGGTAATCGTATCAAATACATTTTTTGAGGCTAAATGATAGCCCATTTCGTGGATGGCTTCCGCCAATTTAGCGGTCCGTGTTGATACTTGCGTGGCAATGTCTTTTATTCCTTCAGGTCCATGATACACGGCGTACATTCCAGACATAATTGCGAGAAGAGCTTGAGCAGTACAAATGTTAGAAGTTGCTTTTTCTCTTTTAATATGTTGCTCGCGCGTCTGCAAGGCCATTCGAAGTGCTGGCTCACCATGAGCATCTACTGACACACCTATGATCCGTCCCGGTATCAATCTTTTGAAAGATTCTTTAGTTGCAAAATATGCCGCATGAGGTCCACCAAAACCCATGGGCACCCCAAATCGTTGACAATTGCCAACAACGGCATCCGCCATCCATTCACCAGGTGGCTTTAATAAGGCTAAAGAAAGCAAATCTGCCGCAACACACACGAGTACATCATCATTAGAGCACTTCATCGCAAAACTTCTGTAGTCCTCTATCGTCCCTTGACTATTTGGGTATTGGATGAGTACACCAATGTAATCATCAGTGATCTCTTGTGCTTTCCAATCACCACGTACAATCTCTATTCCAATAGGTTTAGCACGAGTAATTAAAACATCTACAGTTTGTGCAAAGACATGATTGTCTACAAAGAACTTTGTTGCTGGATTATTCTTTCTTTTTTTATTTCTTATTTGCTGAAACATGGCCATGGCCTCAGCTGCAGCAGTGGCTTCATCAAGTAAAGAGGCATTAGCAATAGGTAATCCAGTCAAATCGGAGACAACCGTCTGAAAATTCAGTAAAGCTTCCAGCCGCCCTTGCGCAATTTCGGCTTGATATGGCGTATACTGCGTATACCAACCAGGGTTCTGAAATATATTTCTTAAGATCACTGACGGGGTAATACAATCGTAGTAGCCCTGACCAATGTAACTTTTAAAGACCTTATTCTTTCGAGCAAGGCCAGCAAGAAAATCTAAATATTCTTGTTCGGTCATCGCTTCAGGAATATCCAAATCTTTAGTCATCCGGATACCATCTGGAATAGTTTCATGAATTAATTGCTCTAAAGAAGAGACGCCGATGGCTTGCATCATTTCTGCAGCATCGGCGTCATTTATACCCAAATGTCTTCGCGAAAAAGAAGACAGATACTTCGTTGACATTCGTATGAATTTCTCAGGTTATTAAAGTATTACGAAAGTATTAAACATTAAAGAATAGTATGATGTTTTGAGTGAAATTTAAATACAGACTTTCGTCAAAAGAATTGTGTGATATGTCACTTTGGAGATAGCATAAAATATGTTGGACGATTCTAAACGACAAAATGGCTATTGACTCCTCAATTACTTCCTCGCAGTTTTAAAGCGAACCAAACACAATAGCTATGAGAAGAATTATACTTATCGTTTTAGTAGGGCTTACTTTATCTAGTTTTTCTGTCGAGCCAAAGAGTCGAGCTATAACTTCTAAAGTAGAAGAGGTAACTGTTTTTCAAAACACGGCTCATGTAACTAGAAGGTCGGAAACCGTCGAATTAAATTCAAGTAAGAACACCATCCGATTAGTCGGACTTTCTCCTTATCTCCGAGAAAACACCATCAGTTTAAAAGTGCAAGGAGATGCTATTATTGAGTCGGTGAAGTTTAGGAAGAATTTTATTGACCAAAAGGAGGAGAATCGTAAAACCGAAGAAATCCATAAAGAATTAGTGGAATTAAATGACGAAATAATTCTACTTGAAATGAAGATTCAACAAATCGAAACCTACCAAAAGTTTTTAAGAGAAAATAAAAAATTGAGAGGTAAACATTCTGGATTGCCAGCAAAAGACCTCAAAGAAGGTGCAATTTTCTATAAAGAAGAAATGTCCCAGATTATTGACTCACTTACATACATGGAAATAAAGTTAAACGCACTCAGGGAACGAGATCGTCAATTAATAAGACAATCCAACGAAAACAATCCAAAATCTGAAAATCAATCAAAAGAACTAATCGTAAAACTACTGCAAAATACAGACGCGAGTGCGAAACTTGAACTTAGTTACATCGTCGATCGAGCAGGTTGGTATAGTAGCTATGACTTAAGGGCGATCAGTTCAAATGAACCAATTCAACTTGTTCATAAAGCACATGTCTATCAAAGCACCGGTGAAGAATGGGATGGTGTTTTAATAAGTTTTTCAAACCAAAACACAAAAGTATCTAAAGATATTCCCAAACTATTTCCTTATCGGATCCCTCCGAATAATCCTTATTCTAACAAGAGTTTTACAAATAAAAATCATTCCGTTTTTGGAAAGGTTGTCGATTCAGACGGGCTCGCATTAATTGGAGCAAACATTATGATTCCTGGTACGAATTCTGGAACCATTACTGATTTAGATGGGAACTTCGGTTTTGATCCACCATCAAATGCACGAAAAATTTGTGTGAGTTATACTGGTTATAAAAGTAAAACTGTTCCGATCTCTAAATCAGGAATGATTGTAATACTTTCAGAAGGTGAAATTTTAGATGAAATAGTCATTACATCTGCGCCTTCAAATGGCTCCTTAGCTTTAATGGGTTTTAAAAAACCGGACCTTCAGAATACATCCTATAACCTGACTACACCAAAATCAAAAATTCAAAAATCCTCAGTCCAATTCCAATTTAAAATGGAAGGCAAGCTTAGTATTACACAAGATGGAAAAACAAATGAGATTTCTATGAGAGTTATTCTACTTGACGCAAATTTCAAACACAAAGCCATCCCCAAACTATCTGATCAAGTATACTTAACAGCATATATTGACGAATGGGAGGACAAGTACTTATTACCCGGTGAGTTAAGTCTTTATTACGAGGGAAATTACATTGGTCGATCACACATTAATCCATCGAGTATGGCCGATAGTATATCTATTAGCTTAGGCGTAGATCCGAATATTTCTATTTCTAGAGATAGAGATGTATACAAAACAAAAAAGAACTT
>JAHDBE010000232.1 GCA_020630555.1 Saprospiraceae bacterium | reverse complement strand
CAAAAATATAATCAGAACTACGGATTAGTAAGAAATTTACCTCTGCAGAAAGCATCCACATCTAGTGGAATGAGGGAAAGCAAAAACATCTTATATCAAGGCGTTCTAAATGTGGGCCGTGGTCTGCCGGAATTGATTCGAGCAATGAAATCAATACAAAATGTCAGACTTGTGTTGGCAGGTGATGGAGATATTAAGAAAGAACTAGAAGTTTTAGTAAAGAAATTAAATCTAGAAGATCGTGTTTTTTTTCTCGGAAAATTGGAACCTCGTGCTTTAAAAAAAGAAACGGAGGAAGCCTTTATTGGATTAAATCTCCTTGATGGCTCAGTCCCAAATTATTATTATTCCTTAGCAAATAAACATCTAGACTATATACAAAGTCACTTGCCATCTATCACTATGAACTTTCCAGAGTACGAAAATATAAACAAGACTTGGGCGTGTTCGATTTTAATAGATACACTCGATTCTGAAAATATCATACAAGCCATAAACATACTAGTCAATGACGACATGACTTATACTAAACTTAAGAATAACTGTATAGCCGCCTCGAAAGTTTTACATTGGCAAAATGAAGAGAAGCATTTATTTAAACTTTATGAAAACGCAATATCTAATTACTAACGCCTGCTAAATCCATCAAAAAAGCATATTCCAATGCTGTCTCTTTATACCTTCTAAATCTTCCAGATGCACCACCATGTCCTGCTTCCATATTACAATACATCAGTAAGGGTTTATCATTAGTTTTTAAGTCTCTCATTTTGGCAATCCATTTGGCTGGCTCCCAATACTGAACTTGAGAATCATGATAACCCGTAGTTATTAGTAAACTGGGATAATCCTTTCTCTCCACATTATCATATGGTGAATACGATTTTATATAGTGATAATATTCTTTTTCGTTAGGATTTCCCCATTCATCATATTCTCCAGTTGTTAGAGGTATACTTTCGTCCAACATTGTCGTTACGACATCGACAAAGGGCACAGCAGCGATGGCTCCAGCCCATAACTCCGGTTCCATGTTTATTACGGCTCCAATGAGTAAACCACCTGCACTACCTCCCATAGCAAACAACTTATTTTCAGCAGCATACTTATTTTCAACTAAGTATTTTCCACAATCAATGAAGTCCGTAAATGTGTTTTTCTTATTAAGCATTTTCCCATCCTCATACCATTTACGCCCTAATTCTTCTCCACCTCGAATATGTGCAATGGCAAAACCAAATCCCCTGTCTAGCAAACTTAATCGAACGCTACTAAAATAAGGATCCATACTGCTACCATAAGATCCATAACCGTATAGTAAAACAGGTCTAGAACCGTCTTTATTAAATCCTTTTTTAAAAACAATGGACATTGGCACCTTAACACCATCCCTTGCTTCTACCCAGACACGTTCAGACGCATAGTCATCTGGTGAAAATTCTCCGACCACTTCCTGTTGTTTAAGTAAATTAAATGTCCTATCGACCATAGAGTAATCATAGGTCGAATTTGGAGTTGTCAGAGAAGTATATCCAAGCCTTAATATATCGGTATCAAATTCAGGATTCGTTGAGGTATACGTTAAATAGGCATCCTCGGGAAATTCAATTAGATGTTCATCTCCATCCCAAGGTTTTACGCGTATTTGAGTAATCCCATCTTTACGTTCACTCAATACTAAATAATCTCTAAAAATATCCATCCCCTCGAATAAAACATCATCCCTATGTCCTACGACATCTTTCCAATTTTCTTTTGAACACTTATTAATTGGACAAGACATGAGTTTAAAATTCTTAGCTCCATCCTTATTGGTGCGAATAAACCAATTGTCATCATAATGAGCTATTCCGTATTCAAGATCTCTTTCTCTTTTTTGAAATAATTGAAGGTCACCATCCGGATCGTCTGCATCAATAAATGAATATTCAGTACTTACAGTAGCATATGAACCTATAATTATATACTTTTTAGATTTTGACTTATATACAAACGAAACGAAAGTTTCGTCGTTTTCTTCGTAAATGAGTTCATCCTCGGCACTATCAGTACCAAGTTTATGTTTAAAGATTTGATATGGTCTCAGAGAGGCATCCTTTCGCGCATAAAAAACGGTTTCATTATCATTAGCCCATACAATTCCTCCTGAAGTATTTTCTATGATGTCCGGCAACATTTGACCAGTCTCAAGATTTTTGAAACGCACTGTATAAATCCTACGGCTCATTGTATCCTCACCATAGGCTAAAATTTCGTTATTCTCGCTAACCGATCTCCCGCCAACGTTATAATAATCGTAAGGCTTTGCAAGAACATTAACATCTAACATTATTTCTTCTTCAGAATCTAAACTGCCCTTTTTTCGACTGTAAATCGGGTATTCATTTCCTTCTTCGTATCGAGTGATGTAGTGATATCCGTTTTGTTTGTAGGGTACGGACATATCTGTCTGTTTTATTCTACCTACTATTTCATTATATAAATCCTCTTGAAAAGTTTTAGTATGCCCCAACATTTTGTCTAGGTAGTCATTTTCAGCATTTAAATAATCTACGACCTCCTTTGTCTGTTGATCTGAATTTTCAGCTAACTTTTGATCATCAGATAGTTTCATCCAATAGTATGGATCCACTCTTGTGTCCCCATGAATGGTCATTTCAAAAGGTACTTTCTTTGCTACCGGTGGCTTAAAATCTTTTTTAGTCAACAGTGGGCTTTCCTTAAATGTCATTTCAGAATCACTTTTACAGCTCATAAAACAAAGGGCAATTATACTAAGTCCTAAACAAATATTTTTCATAGAAAATCTTTAATGAATATTAAACGTGACTGTCCTTTAATATATGATATAATTTCGTCTCTTTGTAGCTTAAGACACATGAGCCTTAGTACTTCATATAGACAAATTTGGGCCATATCTGCTCCTATCATGTTAGCAAGTGCCTCGCAGAACATTATTGTTCTATGTGACAATGTATTTCTTTATCATACAAACAATACAGACTTCGGAGCGATTGCCTTAGTTGGAGTTTTTTACTTAATTGTTGCTTCTATTGGATACGGTTTTTCAAGAGGTGGTCAAATATTAATAGCACGTCGCTTCGGAGAAAAACGTTTTAATGCACTTGGAACTACTTTTCATTCTTTAATTCTGTTTCAAGCCCTTTTAGCTCTAATTCTTTTTGCATTTATGAGATGGGGAGCCGAACCCTTTTTCGATTACTTTATTAGTTCTGACGAATATAGAGATAGAGCCCTCATTTATTTAATGCCACGCTCTTGGGGTATCTTTTTTAGTTATATCGGACTTTCGATGATTGCCCTCTACACGGGCATCGCCCGTACCAAATTTATCGTCATAGATACCATAATCATGACCTTAGCTAACATAGTCTTGAATTATATTTTAATATTCGGAAAGTTTGGATTTGAACCCATGGGGATAGAAGGAGCAGGTTGGGCGAGTACAATATCAGAAATTATTGCTTTTATTGTATTTCTTGCTTACATGGTTTGGGATAAGAAGAATCGTAAACTAAAGGTATTCACTAAGCCTGTATTTAATTTTGAGATCATAAAATCCATGTATTTCGTCTCATTTCCCATTGTTTTACAATCTGCGGTAGGGCTTGGAAGTTGGTTCATCTTTTTCTCGTTTGTCGAAACTTATAAAGGGGGAAAGGATTTAGAAGTATCTAACCTTATTAGAAATATATATCTGATTTTATCGATTCCGTGTTGGGGCTTTTCAGCTGGTATTAATACTCTCGTTAGTAATTTTATAGGTGAACGTAAACGTCAAGCGGTTAGGCCTCTCATTTTTAAAACTATGAAAATGTGCTTGTTCACAACAGTAGCCATTTCTCTACCAGTTATTATTTTTCCTGAGACCATTTTGTATCCCATTTTTGGAAAAAATGATATGTCTTTAATTTTAGATGCTAGTCCTGTCTATCCCATACTTTTAGGAATACTTATCATATTTTGTATTGGTGCCATTTATATGAACGGACTCATGGGTACTGGTGAAACTCGCTTGGTCTTTAGAATACAAATGGGTGCCACCATAATATATGTCATTTACATCTACATTGTTTTAGCCATTTTGAATTTAAATCTTCAGTGGGCTTGGGGTACCGAAATCCTTTATTGGTTAATAATTCATCTTGCTGTTTTGTACTATTTACGTCAGAATACATGGCGCTATAAAAGGATATAAGATTTTGACTTTCGTCAATGTTATAAAGGCTCATTGCAAGTTTTTATATATCGATTTTTAATATAAATTTAATGTATATATTTGCCGCCCGATGAGGCTAAAAACCATTGAAATAAAAGGATTTAAAAGTTTCGCTAATGAAACAGTTCTCAACTTTAACCATCAAGTAGTTGGAGTTGTAGGTCCCAATGGTTCTGGTAAATCAAACATCGTAGATGCCATAAGATGGGTTTTAGGTGAGCAAAAAGGGCGTGAGTTACGCTTAGAAAAAATGACCGATGTCATTTTTAACGGAACTAAAACAAGAAAATCTTCAGGGGTTGCCAGTGTAACAGTCACTTTTGAGAATGACAAGGGCTTATTACCTACCGAATATCAGAACGTATCCATCGGTCGACATTTATACAGAAGTGGTGAATCGGAATATAGATTAAACAATGTTCCTTGTAGGCT
>JAHDBE010000231.1 GCA_020630555.1 Saprospiraceae bacterium | reverse complement strand
ATCTAATGCTCGTTAAACTTGGATTAGGCAAACATTTACAAAATGCCAAAGTATAAAACCGGGGAAAAAATTGCTCGAGGCAAATCTTTTAAACGGAGATACATTCCAATCTTCCGATATGAATGGTAAATATGTATTGCTTGACTTTTGGGGATCTTGGTGCGCTCCTTGTCGAAGAGAAAACCCAGAATTAGTCGCTTTAAATAAAGAGTATTCTGGTCAAGATTTTGCGAATGCAACAGACTTTAGTATTGTTAGTATCGCTATTGAAACAAACGAAAAAGCATGGAAAAGAGCCATTGAAAAAGATCAACTTAATTGGCCTTATCACATTGTGCAACTTGATCGTTTTTCTTCCCCATTAGCCAAAATGTATGGGGTAAAGGAAATCCCAACTAAATATCTACTAGACACCAATGGCGAAGTCTTGATGGTAAACCCAAGTTTCATGGAAATAAGACAATTTTTAGATTCTAAAATTCAATCCTGACACTTTTCAAATACATTTGTGCCAAATTGTCTGCATTTCAGTAATGGCAGGACAATTGATGTGTTTATACAAGACTTTATTTAAACAATTTGGTATGAGTGATTCATCTAAAGAAAAAGAAACTGCCGAAACTAAAAAGCCTAAGGCAAAAACATCTAGGCGGAAATCAAAAGAACAAATCCAAGAGTTAGAAATTCAGCTCGCAGAAGCAAAAGATAAGCACCTAAGATTATTCGCCGAATTTGAGAACTTCAAAAAACGGAATATCAAAGAACGACTTGAACTCCGGAAAACCGCAGCGCAAGAAACACTTCAGGCAATTCTTCCAGTGATAGATGATTTTGATCGAGCGAAAAAAAGTGCAGATAGCTCTGATACTGAAGAACAATTTTCAGAAGGTGTCCTATTAGTATATAACAAACTAAAAACTGTACTTGACTCTATTGGGCTTAAGGAAATGGAAAGCAATGGTGAAGCTTTCGACCCAGAATTACACGAAGCCATGACTGAAATTCCTGCACCTGATGAAAGCCTTAAAGGTAAAATTATTGATACCATCGAAAAAGGCTATTTATTAAATGACAAAATTATTAGACACGCTAGAGTCGTAGTCGGTAAATAAGCATATGGCCAAACGAGATTATTACGAAGTGCTCAATGTAGATAAGTCTGCAGATGCACAAACAATTAAAAAAGCATACCGAAAGGTTGCTATGAAATATCATCCAGATCGTAATCCCGATGATAAAGAGGCTGAAGAAAAATTTAAAGAAGCTGCAGAGGCTTATGAGATTTTAAGTGATGCTGATAAAAAAGCTAGATACGACCGTTTCGGTCACGCAGGTGTAGGAGGAAATGCAGGAGCTGGTGGCTTTGGTGGAATGAACATGGAGGACATATTCGCCAACTTTGGAGATATCTTTGGCGATTCTGGTAGCCCATTTGAAAGTTTCTTTGGTGGAGGTGGTCGAAGAGCCGGCTCAAGAAGAGGAATGAAAGGGTCAAACCTTCGGATAAAAGTTGCGCTTAGCTTAGAAGACGTCTTAAATGGCGTAAAGAAGAAAATTAAAGTAAACAAGCTTGTTCAAGCTGAAGGACTTAAGTTCCAATCATGTTCGGCATGTGGTGGTTCTGGTTATGTTAGGAGAGTTTCCAATACTTTTTTAGGCCAAATGCAAACGACTACAGCGTGCCCAACCTGTAAAGGTTCAGGGCAAACTATAAAGGAAAAACCGAGAGGGGCGGACAATGATGGTCTTGTAAGGGAGGACGAAGTTATCGAAATTGAAATTCCTGCAGGCGTTCAACACGGCATGCAACTTTCAATGCGTGGCAAAGGAAATGCTGGCAAAAATGGTGGCCCTAATGGAGACCTTATAATCAATATTGAGGAAAAACAACACGAACATTTTAGTAGAGATAACCAGAACATCATTTATGATTTGTTTCTAAACTTCGCTGATGCTACCTTAGGAACCAGTCTCGAAGTGCCGACACTCACCGGAAAAGTAAAAATCAAAATACCCGCTGGTACTCAAGCTGGAAAAATTTTCCGACTAAAAGGAAAAGGACTCCCATCGGTTGAAACTTATGGAGTTGGCGATCAATTGATCAATGTTAATATTTGGACTCCTAAGGAATTATCCAAAGAAGAACGACAAATGATGGAACAATTACGGGAGTCTGATAACTTTAAACCTTCATTGAGTGGTAAAGAGAAAGGGTTCTTTGATCGAATGAAAGAATACTTCAGATAATGTGGAAAAATGCTAGTCTACTTTTCTTCTTGAGTTTAATTCTAGTCTCCTGTGGCGAAGATCAATACCATTCAACCAAATTAAACCTTGAATCTGGAGTTTGGTCAGAGAATGTGCCCTTAATAGCAGACTTTAGTGTTTCAGATACTACTCGAAGCCATAATTTATATTTAGATATTAAGCATTCGAAAGATTATGGCTTTCAAAACATTTATTGTTTAATCAATACTCGTTTCCCTGATGGAAATAAAACGAGCCAAACTTTGCCAATAAATTTTGCTGATAAGAAAGGTGCATGGTACGGCAAGTGTAATTCAAAAAACTGTAAGCTTCGAGTCGTCCTCCAAGAAAACACCCATTTTAAACTTACTGGTGATTATAACGTTGAAATACTCCAATATTCTAGGGAAAAAAACCTAGATGGAATTTATGACTTAAACTTTGTCATCATTTAAACACCTTGCAAAAAAGGATTATTTGCTCGCTCAAAACCGATAGTCGTTTTTTCACCGTGTCCAGGATATACGATATAGTCATCGTCTAAGCACAACAACTTAGTTTTAATACTATTTATTAAGGTATCAAAATCACCACCCGGTAAATCTGTTCTACCAATACTTCCATAAAACAAGACATCCCCAGCGATAACCTGTTTGCTTTCATGATGGATTAGACATAAACTATTCGAACTGTGTCCTGGCGTATGGTATACATCTAAGCTTAAATTGCCTAAAGTAAACTGATGACCCTCTTCCACTGTTAACTCTATAGCCGGAGAAGCGTGATATGGGATACCATAAGAAGATGCTGAAAACTCTGCAAAAGATAGTTCTTGTTTTTCTCCAGCATGTGCGGTCAATTTTAGGGCATATTTTTTTGCTACAAAATGATTCCCTAAAACATGATCAATATGACAATGAGTATTGAATAAGATTTTAGGTATTAAGCCCTTAGACTCTATAAAGTTGAGTAAAACATCTTGTTCCTGCTGGTTAAAACAACCTGGATCAATAATCATACATTCCTTGCTTTCGTCGTATATAATGTATGTGTTTTCTGAAAATGGGTTAAATGTAAAAGCGGCTACATGCATTGAGCAAAACAATTTTTAACAAAGAAAACCATTATATTGAAATATCATTATGTATTACATGGTTCGGTATTTAGTATTTACACTTTTATTATTAATCATTGCCTCTACAATACAAGGGCAACGAATAGAAACAGAATTCGGTAAAAATCGTGTTCAATATCATGATGACTTTAGGGCTTGGTCTCAGTATGAAACAGAAAATTTTATCGTCTACTATTACGGTAAATCACGGAATGTAGCCCATTCTGTGATTCAATTTGCCGAACAAGACCACGATGAAATTCAACAACTTTTAGAGCATAGAATGAATGATAAAATTGAGATCATGGTCTATGCAGATCTATCTGACCTCAAACAAAGTAACCTTGGAACTTCCGAAATATTCACGAACCAAAAAGGTCAAACAAAAACCGTAGGTAAAAAAATGTTTGTGTATTTCGATGGAAATCACCGTAATCTAAGAAGTCAACTAAGACAAGGAATTGCTTCAGTATATATTAATTCAATTATTTACGGAACAAGTATTCAAGAAGTAGTACAAAATGCTTTGCTACTCAACCTCCCTGCTTGGTTTTCGTCGGGGCTAAGCCTTTTCGCAGACGAATCTTGGAATAACGATGCTAATGAAGAATTGAAGCATTTGTTGATGAGCAAAGATCGATATATTCGATTTGAAAAATTAGCGGCCGATCATCCTGAAGTTGCAGGTCGTTCCATGTGGTATTTTCTAGAGCAAAATTATGGACGAACAAGAATTTCCCAATTAGTTTACATCACAAGAATATATCGTAACCTCGAAAACAGCTTCAATTATGTTCTTTACATTCCTTACGAAGAAATACTAAGAGAATGGGCTTTATTTTACATTGATCGATATGACCTTGATAATTTTGAGTATGATGAGAACAAGCGCGATATCGCCCAATTTAAGAAGCGAAACGAGCAAAATATCACCCACTTAAAATTCAGTCCAGATGGTTCTCAACTGGCTTATGCTGTCAATGAGTTAGGTAAGCAAAAAATATTCGTTTACGACATTCAAAATAAGTCGCAAAAAAGGGTATTCTCAAATGACTGTAAAAACCCTTTCCAGACTGCTGATGAGAATTATCCGCTATTTGATTGGCACCCAAATAATCGGAGTTTATACATCGTATATGAAAAGAAAGATGTACCCTACTTACGTCGACTTGACGTTATTTCTCGGGAATATGAAGAAAAATCGATACCAGAGTCTTACCAAACCATTTTTAGTATAGACTATGTTAATGACAATCGAATTTTATTTTCTGCAGCAACCAATGGTTTTTCAGATTTATTCTTTTACAAGCCA
>JAHDBE010000230.1 GCA_020630555.1 Saprospiraceae bacterium | reverse complement strand
CCTAGAGCCAATTCTCCTTTATCTGTAGCATAACCATCACAAAGAATTTGTCCTTTCTCTAAACGTTGCCCTTTTCTAACGATAGGCTTTAGATTGATACAAGTTCCTTGGTTGGTTCTCTTAAACTTTGTAAGACGGTAAGTCTTTCTATTATCTTCAAATGAAACTAATTGATCTTCTTCTGTTCTATCATATCGGATGACAATTTCATTGGCATCTACATATTCTACAACCCCACTACCTTCTGCATTAATCAACATACGAGAATCAATCGCCACCTTTCCTTCAAGTCCGGTACCCACTACAGGAGAACTAGGCTTGATTAATGGTACGGCTTGACGCTGCATGTTAGATCCCATCAGGGCACGATTCGCATCATCGTTTTCTAAGAAAGGAATCAAGGATGCAGATACTCCTACAATTTGGTTAGGAGCGACATCCATATATTCAATTTCCATTGGTGCTAAAACAGGGAAATCACCATGTTCTCTACACTTAATACGATCTGTTACGAAGGCACCTTTTTCGTCTATACCTGCATTTGCTTGAGCGATTTTCTTGAAATCCTCTCCTTCAGCAGAAAGATATTGAGCACCAGATTTTATATCTACTTTACCATCGATTACTTTACGGTAAGGCGTTTCTAAGAATCCCATTTTATTCACCTTGGCGTGAACGCATAATGTAGAGATCAAACCAATGTTTGGTCCCTCAGGTGTTTCAATCGTACAAAGACGACCATAGTGAGAATAGTGAACGTCACGAACCTCGAAACCAGCTCTTTCTCTTGAAAGACCACCAGGTCCAAGTGCTGAGATACGACGTTTGTGCGTGATTTCAGAAAGAGGATTCGTTTGATCTAAGAATTGCGATAACTGACTTGTTCCGAAGAAAGAGTTAATTACAGAAGATAAAGTACGTGCATTAATCAAGTCAATAGGTGTAAATACTTCATTATCACGAACATTCATTCTTTCACGGATTGTTCTAGCCATTCTTGCTAAACCAACACCGAATTGAGCGTACAACTGTTCCCCTACTGTTCTTACACGTCTATTGCTCAAGTGATCAATATCATCGATCTCTGCTTTTTGGTTCATCAAGCTAACCAAGTATTTAACAATTAAGATGATATCTTCTTTTGTTAAAACTAAGACTTCGCTAGAAGTGTCTTGTTCAAGCTTTCTGTTGATTTTATATCGACCAACTTCTCCGAGGTTATAACGCTTATCAGAGAAGAATAATTTATCAATGATACCTCTCGCCGTTTCGTCATCTGGTGGATCGGTACCTCTTAATTGACGATAGATATACTGAACCGCTTCTATTTCGGAACTAGAAGAATCTTTTTGTAGAGTGTTATAGATGATAGAATAATCCTCATCAATATCTTCTCTTTGAAGAATTACAGTTTCTTGTTCAGTGTCAAGAATTAATTCGATATTTTCTTCATCTAGGACGATATCACGTTCTAAGATGATTTCGTTTCTCTCGATCGTAACTACCTCTCCAGTATCTTCATCTACGAAATCTTCCGTCCATTTTCTAAGCACACGAGCAGCTAATTTTCGACCGATAGCTTTTTTCAAATCTTTTTTAGTTGCAGGAATTTCTTCTGCTAAATCAAAAAGATCGAGGATGACTTTATCAGAATCGTAACCAATAGCTCTTAAAAGTGTCGTTACAGGAAATTTCTTTTTACGATCGATGTAAGCATACATGACCGTATTAATATCTGTAGCGAATTCCATCCAAGCACCTTTGAATGGTATAACTCTTGCAGAGTATATTTTGGTACCATTGGGGTGGAAGCTTTGTCCGAAGAATACACCAGGAGAACGATGTAATTGAGAAACGATGACACGTTCAGCACCATTGATTACAAATGTTCCTTTAGGAGTCATATAAGGTATATTTCCTAAGAAAACATCTTGAACGATGGTTTGGAAGTCAACGTGTTCTTCATCATTACAAGACAGTCGGAGTTTAGCTTTGAGTGGAACACTATAAGTGAGCCCACGCTGCATACATTCTTCTATACTGTAGCGAGGAGGGTCTACGAAGTAGTCTAGAAATTCTAAAACGAAAATATTTCTAGCATCCGTAATAGGGAAGTTCTCTTGAAATACTTTATAAAGTCCTTCATTCATTCGGTTCTCAGGAGTTGTTTCTAATTGAAAAAACTCTTTAAAGGACTTTAACTGAATTTCAAGTAGATCAGGGTATTCAGATGAAAGTTTTATTTTACCGAAGTTATATCGGTTAGGTGTATTGACGTTAACGTTAGATACCATTTGACAAATTTAATTTTTTGACTAGTTTACTTGGAGGCTTTTTCCTAATTAACTAGCCGATAAATACCCAAAAAAAATTCAAATACACAAAAGTAGAGACAACAATAGGCCTAGCCAGTTTTAGATAACTGGCTAAGCCTCCTTTTTCTTTAACTAGAATAGGTTTTGTTTTTTGTCATTAAGACTTTTTGGCAATAAATGGTGTTTACTTTAATTCAACAGATGCACCAGCACCTTCTAAAGCAGCCTTAATAGATTCTGCTTCTTCTTTTGGAATTCCTTCTTTAACAGGACAAGGAGCACCATCGACTAAACCTTTAGCCTCTTTAAGTCCTAAACCTAGTAAGTTCTTAACTTCTTTTACAACTTGTAATTTCGCAGAACCTGCAGATGTTAAGATAACATCAAATTCGGTTTTTTCAGCAGCAGCATCACCACCACCGCCACCTTGACCTGGAGCAGCGACAGCAACAGCTGCAGCAGCAGGTTCGATACCGTATGTTTCTTTTAATATATCAGCTAATTCGCTAACTTCTTTTACAGTTAAGTTAACTAATTGCTCCGCGAACGAATTTAAATCTGCCATTGTATTACAGTTTTTTTGATTTTTTACAATAATGAAATAATATATTGTGCGTCTTGGAAGCCGTACCTAATGAAGTGAACTATTATTCACCTCTTTCTTCTAAAGCCTTCAATAAGCCTGATAAAGTAGAACCAGCAGAGTTTAATGCACTGATTACATTCTTCGCAGGAGATTGTAGTAAAGATATAACTTCACCAATCAATTCTTCCTTAGATTTCAATGCAGCTAATTCTTTTAACTTATCGTCACCTACATATACTGCTGTATCGATATAAGCAGCTTTGATGACAGGCATCTCGTTTGACTTTCTAAATTCTTCGATTATACGAGCAGGCGCATTGGCTACTGTTGTAAACATAATAGCGGTTGGCCCTTTCAATGAATCGTATAAACCAGCATATCCCATTTCTTCGGGAGCTGATTCTAAAGCTTTTTTAGCGAGGGTATTCTTGACGACTTTCATCTCAATGCCCTTTTCAAAAAGCTTACCTCTTAAATCGTTGACTTGTTCAACAGTAAGAGTGGAAGAGTCCGTAATGTAAAAGAAAGAATTATTACTAAACTTTTCACTCCTCTATTGCAGCTGTTTTTTCAGTTCTAGTCATTTTTTAAATAATTTTTTCTTTTACTTAATTGATTTTGGATCTACTTTGATACCAGGACTCATGGTACTTGCCACGGTTACTGATTTCATATAAATACCTTTCGCAGTAGAAGGCTTCATACGGTTAAGTGTTTCTAAAAGCTCGTTGGCGTTATCAGTCAACTTATCAGCGGTGAAAGAAACACGACCTATAGAAGAATGGATGATACCATATTTATCTACACGGAAGGAAATTTTACCTTTTTTTACTTCTGCTACAGCATCAGCAACATTTGGAGTTACCGTACCTGTCTTTGGGTTAGGCATCAAACCACGTGGACCTAAGACACGACCGATCTTACCCACTTTGGCCATTACATTTGGTGTTGCAATAACAACATCTACATCTGTCCAACCACCTTGTACTTTTGTGATAAATTCGTCGAGACCGACGTAATCTGCTCCAGCATTTTTAGCTTCTTCTTCTTTATCAGGAGTACAGAAGACTAAAACCTTTTTAGTTTTACCTGTACCATGAGGAAGGCTTACAGTGCCACGCAATGCCTGGTCCGCTTTTCTAGGATCTACTCCTAGTCTTACATGGACATCGACAGATGCATCGAACTTAGTTGTATTCACATCTTTTACTAAAGCCATTGCTTCTTGAAGTGAATAGAATTTGTCAGCATCTACTTTGGCATTGGCAACTTTTCTTTTTTTGGAAATTCTTGCCATGATTAATATTGTTAAGTGAGGTAAATAGCATCTCGATCATCTTAACCGAGACTCCCTACAAAATATATGCACTAGGTCGAAGACCTATACATTATTTTTAATTAAGCTTCAGCTTCTTCTGCATTGCTCCAAGGGGGCGTACCTTTTACAACTAAGCCCATACTTCTAGCTGTACCAGCAACCATTTTCATTCCTGATTCAATAGTAAAAGCATTCAAGTCAGGCATTTTGTTTTCAGCAATAGCCTTTACTTGATCCCAAGTAACAGTTCCTACCTTATCACGATTAGGAACAGAAGAACCTTTTTTAAGTTTTGCGGCTTCCAGTAATTGAACAGCGGCAGGAGGTGTTTTGATGATAAAGTCAAATGACTTATCTTTATATACCGTAATAACTACAGGTAATAATTGTCCTCTTGCATCTTCTGTCTTAGCATTGAAACGCTTGCAAAACTCCATAATGTTCACCCCTTTCGCACCAAGTGCAGGAC
>JAHDBE010000229.1:279-4697 GCA_020630555.1 Saprospiraceae bacterium | reverse complement strand
CCAGAATTTTGTTGACTTTAACTTCGTATTCTTTTTCATGCGCATTTTCTGAACGAAGAATCCGATTGACAATATCTCCATCATTAGTTAAAAGGATTAAGCCCTCCGAATCCTTGTCTAGGCGTCCTATAGGAAAAATACGTTCGTGATAGTTTATAAAATCAATAATGTTTTTTCGCTCTTTGGAGTCTGTCGTAGAGACAATTCCTCTCGGTTTATGATGAGCCAGATAAACGGATTTTCGCTTAGAACCAATTTTTCGTCCCTTCAATTTTACCGTATCAGAGGGCATGACGCGATTACCTTTTCGAGCCACCCGTCCATTAATACTGACTTGGCCTTTATCTATATAGTCGTCAGCTTCTCTCCGCGAACAAATGCCCGTAGCGGAGATAAATTTGTTTAAACTGATTCCTTTAGATGTGTTTTCCATGACTAAGTAGTAAAAATAAGTTTATCCGACTTTAAATGAATGGTGAATGATCAATCTATTCTTGTAATTCCTATATCTTTATTTGACTTAAAGCCGCGTTTTTGAAGAATAGTAAACACTCTTCCTGCTATATCATTCTTCTTTTCCTGTTTGGGTTTAGCCATTTCTATGCTCAGGATCTAGAATCCATTGATTTCCATTTACCGATAGTTATCATAGATACGAATGGAGAATCGATTGAGGACGAACCTAAAATAACAGCGAAGCTGAAAATTATCTTTGAAGAGGGTCAGACCAGCAAGTATACAGACGCACCAAATGTTTATGACGGTTTTATTGGTATTGAAAAAAGGGGAAATGGATCATTGTCGTATCAAAAACCTTCATATGGTTTTGAAACACGTCTTGAAAATGGAGAGAATAATAACGTCGAAATTCTTGGTCTGCCAGAAGAGAACGATTGGATTTTATATGCTGCCCATATTGATAAAGCCCTAATGCGCAATGCCCTGACTTATCGATTTGTACGTGAGATGGGACACTATGCGTCTAGGACTCGTCACTGCGAACTTATACTAAATGGAGAATATCGCGGGATTTATGTCCTCATGGAAAAGCTAAAGCAAGACGATAAGCGAATTGATGTTAGTCGTTTTAAAGAAGGGGACAATGAAGACGAAGGAGGGTATATATTTAAAGTGGATGCAGGATGGGATGAGAATAAGGGTTGGCAAGGTGATGATATTTTTGTGGATGAAGAGGGTTATGAGTACTGGATGCGTTATCAATATGTCTATCCCCAAAAGGATGAAATAACAGATGAGCAACGTGCTTTTATTAAGGATTTTATGGAAGTCCTGGATAAACGCATTTTTGATATTAACTATTCTGGTTCAGAGGAATTATTTCAAGATTGGATAGATATAAACTCTGCCATTGATTTGTTTTTAATAAATGAGTTTACTTTAAATCCGGATGGTTTCCGGTTAAGTACGTTTATGCATTATGATCCAACCAAAGAGCCATCGAAATTGTACTTAGGTCCTGCTTGGGATTATAATGTGGGGTATTCGAATTACTTCGAAAGATTTGGAAAATTTGATGATTGGGACTATGATAACCACTGGTGGGGAGTATTAGATAGAATACCTTTTTGGTGGAAAAGATTTATGAATGATGATATCTTTTTACGAGGTCTTATTGATAGATATAAAAGTCTGCGTCAGGATATTCTGACATCCGAATGGTTTAATGAAAGAATTGATTCCTTATCGGAACATATGGATTCTGCTATTGAAAGAAACTTTAATTTATGGACGGATGATATTATACTGGCGGATTTAAATTGGGCCTCAACCAATACTCATCATGAAGATGTCGAGTTATTGAAGTTGTGGATTCCTAAGCGGCTAGCTTGGATGGATAATGAAATTGATATTTTGAATAAATATGTTGAGTTTAATGAGAAAAAAGAACTTTATCTGTATCCAAATCCTTTAAGCACTCAATTCGATTTTGAGTTTATTCATCGGGCCCGTCAAGTCTTGAGTTATCAAATATGGGATTTTAATGGTAAGATTTTTCGTCATACAAATTTCGATTCTGAGATTGGAATAAATCGCGTCACTGTCGATGCCCGAGATTTTCCCAAGGGATGTTATGTCTTGAGTTTGTTTAATGGGAATGAAGTTGTCGGTACCAGTAAATTTATCGTTTACGATTAAAGTGTGTTATACTTTTTTAATAGGTCTAAACCCATCATAAAAGGGTGTAAAGGATCCACTTCAAGATGTAAAACTTTACTGTTGTGAATGAATGTCAATTCTCGGGCATGAAGAAACATGTGATCTAAATTCATGTCGTGTTTCCAAAATCGATTTTGCTTATTACAGCCGTGTGGACGATCCCCAATGATAGGATGAAAAATATGGGCCATATGTTTTCGAAGCTGATGAAATCGCCCAGTTTCAGGTCTAAGGGTTATCAAGCTATACCTTGATGTTGTATGATTCCCACTAGGGAATGGTATTTCAAACGTCTGGTTTAGCTCATAGTGACTAATGGCATCCTGAACTTTTCCTGATTCGTCAGTGAGCGCATATTCTATTGTGGCTTTTTGTTTTGTCCAGCCTCGGACTAAGGCTACATAAGATTTGCTAACCGTTTTTTCTCTGAATTGTTTTTGTATCTGTTGGTCCGTTGATTTGTTTTTGGCAAATATGACTAAGCCAGAAGTTTTCCGATCTAATCGATGGACAGGATATACATATTGGCCTATTTGATCACGGAGGATTTGCATGGCGGAAGTGTCAGCATTTCTAGTCATGCGGCTTGGATGTACTACTAATCCGTGAGGCTTGTTTATTACAATTAGATCGTCATCTTCAAATATTATATCTAGAGACTCAGTCACTGAAGAATGATATTATTATTGGTAATAAATTTAGCCACTTCCTCACCCCAAATTTTATAAGTCAATTTAGAGGGATGCACACCATCTGAAAAATAGGCTTTCGTTTCCGAAGGGTAGTCTGTATTGTTTTTCCATTTTCTGAGTTGGATCACCTCAGAATTAAAATGTACATCTTTATGATTCAGGATCTCTGCCATTAATTCTTTGCGATAAAGAAGGACAAGTCTACCAACCGTATTTTTTATCAGATAACTAAATGCAGGAAAATCTTGAATAGGAGGTCAGAAATACAATCGGCACGTCTTTAGAATCCTTTTTTACACCCAAAATTAGCGATCGGATATCACGAGTCCATTTTGCTGGGCTTTGCAGGTTAAACGCGTTATTTCCTCCTAAACCTATGATCATTAAATCATAGTTCTTATTAGGTACTTTCTTCAAAAGTTTCTCTTCGACTCTTTTTGTGGTGTATCCACTGCGTGCAATGACATCCCATGATACTGTTCTATTATACGTTTTGGAAAGAAAATTAGAAATAGTACCTACAAGACCTTCATAATGCGATTTGATACCGACACCTGCGACACTACTTTCTCCGAGAAAACAAATATTCAATTCTTTACTTGATTTAATCATTTGGCTTACGCCAATGGTGTCCATGGCTTCGGGAAGTGTAGGTGTATTTTTTCTAATTCTTGTTCCTTGCCAAAACATGAAAGGCAATAGAGGCGATCCAAACAAAAGTGAGCTCCAATATTTCAGATCATTAATAAACATAGAAGCAAAGTAAGCCAAATGATCCTTTTAAATACCTAGAGTAGGGACATAAAAAAAGCCGAGCTTCTTTAAACTCGGCTATTTTTTTAACACCCTTAAATAATTGAGAATAATTTTTTCAAACTATCTGGTTTAAAGATGGCGTGATTAGTAGGATACTTCAACAAGCTGTCCTATACAGAAGCTCTCTTAGGCTATACAAATGCCCTACATGTAGCTTTTGGCATCTGACCAGCTCATAAAACGTTCAAATTTCTTAGGCCATTGGGATTCGATGGTCAAACTTGTTTTAGAAATAGGATGATGAAAATTAAGATGGTATGCGTGTAAAAACATACCCTTAATAGTAGTAGGATGCATATTATATTTTTTATCACCTAAAATACCCGAGGCTATATTTGAAGAATGAATACGGAGTTGATGAGTCCTCCCTGTTATCAAAGAGAATTTAATGATGTGAATTCTTCCATATTTATTGGATTCTATAGATTTAATGACTTCATAGGAGCTTACGGCTTCTTTGTTATTAATGAAAGATCTGATTGTAGCTTTTGGATTTTCTGGGTCGCCTTGTACAAAAGCTAAATAATTTTTAGATATCTCTCTTGATGCGAACATGGTATGTATAAACTTTAAAGTACTAGTTGTTTTAGCAATTAATACGAGGCCACTTGTTTCAAAATCCAATCGATGTGCAGCGCGAAAAATAGGATCAACTTGAGGAGAGGGGTACAAGAAATAAGGCAAGTTCTAAGGTTCTGAATTTAACTAACTAGAATGCCTGCTATCTACGAC
>JAHDBE010000229.1:0-269 GCA_020630555.1 Saprospiraceae bacterium | reverse complement strand
GCAGCGCGAAAAATAGGATCAACTTGAGGAGAGGGGTACAAGAAATAAGGCAAGGTTCTTTCTAAGGTTCTAAATTTATTACCACTAACTAGAATGCCTGCTGGTTTATCTACGACCGCCAAATGATCGTCTTCGTATAGGATGTTAAGATTGAGCTGTGGGAAATATTGACGAAAGTCAAAGTCAGAACTAAACTGGATATAATCTTTTGATGTGACATCTGTGTCCAAGGTGATTTTAATGCCGTTAATTGAGAGTTGGCCAGATTG
>JAHDBE010000228.1 GCA_020630555.1 Saprospiraceae bacterium | reverse complement strand
TAAAAAAGCCTTCTCGTTTGAGAAGGCTTTTTTTATTTAAGATCAAATAAGTTCTCTATTCCTGGGATACGACCTACATTAAATCCCTCCGCAAATTCTGCTTGTATACTGCGCCCCATACTTTTATTCTTTGCCTTTATAAAATCCATAAAATTTTTCGAAGATATTGGCGTTTCCGGTTCTTTGGCATTAGGATCGTAAAATTGGCTTTTAAACGCCATTATTAATTCCATCTTTTTTTCGATATACGGACTGATGTCACAAACAAAGTCAGGTACTAGGTTTTTGTCTTGTATATAATGATAAACCGCCTTGGGTCTCCAAGGATCAAAACCGTCTTCGATCTTCCTAAGTCCTGAATAAAAGCACGCTTCACTTATTAATTGTGCCGCTCTTCCATGATCCGGATGACGATCCTCTAAGGCGTTAGCTAATACAATGTCAGGTTGATACTTTCTTAATACTGTGATGATAGACTGCTGCGCTTCCTGAGTATTCCTGAAGAAACCATCCCCTAGATTTAAATTTTCACGAACCATGGCCCCCATACGTCGACGAGCTTCCTCTGCCTCTTGCTTACGCAATTCTCTTGTGCCTCTTGTCCCTAACTCCCCTTCGGTTAAATCACATAGGCCCACTTTATACCCAAGATCTATATGCTTCAACAAAGTACCTGAGCAACTTAATTCTACATCATCTGGATGAACACCTATAGCAAGAATATCCAATTTCATTACCATATAATTAATGCACTCGCCCAGGTAAAACCACTTCCAAATGCCGCTAGACAAACAAGGTCACCATCCTTTACTCTCCCCTCTTCCCACGCTTCGCATAAAGCAATTGGGATGGACGCCGCCGTAGTATTCCCATATTTCTGAATATTACTCACGAGCTTTTCATCTGGTAATTTTAAAACCTTTTGGACGAATTTACTTATCCGCAAATTCGCTTGATGGGGTACAAAAATGTCTATATCCTCTGGAGAATATCCTGTTTTATTTAATGCTTCCATTATCACTTCAGGAAATTTTTTCACTGCGGTTTTAAAGACTAATTGTCCATTCATATTTGGGGCCAATTGTCCCGTTGTGTCCAGCATAGTTTGGGTTATAAAAACCCCTCCAAGCACGTCAGGATCAGGGTAACCATATTGTTCGGTCCCCAAATAATGACCACCATGTGATCCTGGGTTGATCATGGCTAATTCTTCGGCATGTGTTCCGTTAGAATGTAAATGAGTCGTCAAAACGCCTTTGTCATTGTCATCGGTTCCTTGTAATACCATCGCAGCAGCGCCATCTCCAAAGATCACCGATACATTTCTACCTGATGTACTAAAATCAAGCCCCATGGAATGCATTTCAGAGCAAACGAAAAGGATATTTTTATACATCCCAGTTTTTATAAATTGATCTGCAACCGACAAACCATATATAAAACCCGAGCATTGATTTCTTATGTCTAAAGCACCCACTTCATATTCCGTCATTCCGAGTTCTCTCTGTATGAGGACTCCACAACCAGGGAAATAATAATCAGGACTGATTGTCGCAAAAATGATAAAATCAATATCCTTTTTTTCAATTCCCGCTCTTTCTATAGCTATTTCAGCAGCCCGAGCCCCCATAGTGGAAGTGGTTTCTTTATGTTTTCGGGCAAAGCGCCTTTCTTTTATTCCTGTTCTCTCCTGGATCCATTCATCTGAGGTATCCATATATTTAGCCATGTCATCATTCGTGTAAACATCTTCCGGGAGATATTTACCCATACCAATTACTTTCGTGTTTTTCATCAAACTCAAGGTTTATCGAACGTAAAATAATAAAGCTTTCTATGATTGACCAAAGGATAAGCAATCTGAATCTATGTTCTTTATTCCTCTTAAACGTCCTATATTTAATTCTATTAAGAAATTTTACCCTGTGCTAAAGAATTACAACACCACACCCGAAGAAAAAAAGGAGTTTTTACGCTTACTCATTAAACTATCCTTGAGTGATCAAAAAATAGATGAATCCGAACTTATCTACATTATGAAACTTGGTTTAAGCGCAGGTTTATCAGAGGAATCTATTCGTGAACTAACTCTTAATACATCTGAAATCGATATTCCCATCCCAGAATCTGAGCAAGACCGGATGTCCATGCTCTATTATCTTTTATTCCTAATGAAAGCAGATAGTAATGTGGATAATGAAGAGGAAAAAATCGTCTACCATTACGGATTCAAATTAGGATTTGCAGAGGGAATGATCCGTGATATGATCGAATTAATTCGATCAAAAGTAGATACGCGAATTCCTCCAGATGACATGATCGCGATTATCAAAAAATATCTGAACTAATGGGCACAACTCCCCTATTCAAGAAATTGGGGATTAAGGATGGACATAAGTTATCACTCTTGAATCCTCCTTTGACTTTCGTCAATTATATAGAGTCTCTGGACATTAGATTTAATTACTCGAAAGATGGACTCCACCAAAAATCTGATATTTTAATCTGGTTTGTCAATCTCAAAATTGATCTTACCAAAGTATTACCTACTCTTGTTTCAAAAATTGAACGAAACGGAATGATCTGGGTTTGCTGGTATAAAAAATCCTCTGGTAAGCAATTAGAGCTTAATGAAGATTTCATTCGTCAAACGGCACTAGCCGATGTTTTAGTTGATGTAAAGGTCTGCTCCATTGATGATCAATGGTCCGCTCTGAAATTGGTTATAAGGAAAGCACTTCGTTAGGAAAGTATTTTGCGCAGTAATCTTTATACATAGCTATTGCCTTTTCTTTTTGTTCATTGATGACAAAATCAATATTCTTTGAGAAATAAGAAACAAGATCGATTGTTGAGTCAATATTTTGTTGACGTACCCAATTTTCATCAACCGGAATAACTTTGGCGAAAGCCGAATTTAACTCCTTAATCCAAACATTATCCACATGATCATGAGCTACCCACACAGCAAATACAAATGGTAGATTTGTCCAATTTTTCCACACTTTACCAAGATCAAATGAAAACTCAAAACGAGATTCATGCTCAAAAACTTTATCTCCGATCAGTAAAACAGCTTCATCATCTTTTAATGAATCTATAGGAATATTCAATTCAGAAAACTCAACACTCAAATTCCAATATTCGAAACACAAGATTTTTAGAAGGTGTACTGATGTTCGTGAGTGAGTGTCTAAATAAATTTTTCGAATCTCTTTTAAATCAGAATTTGAAAATAATCCAACAGTCCTTACGGTTCCATTACAACCAATACCATAATTCGTCACACGTCGCCCCAAAGGATTCACCAAAAAAGGAAAAATTGGAATCAGAGCAATATCCACCTCCCTGTTATAAAAACTGGATGCACATAAACCTGGATTCTTTCGAACGAGCTCTACATCCTTGAAAAACGGAGCCGATTCCAAAGCTTTAAGAAACGGAAGCGTGTTGAAATAATCAACTAATGCAATTTTTTGAACATCCATATTCTAGTAAACAACTTAGTGCACTACAAGTTGAAAAATCGCTCAAGTATAAGGATTTTGAACATATACTTAGAATATCCCTATCTTCGTAAGGAAGAAACAACTTACATAACTATGTCTGGATGGAAAGCCGCGGGACGAAGCCTTGTCTATTATGTCTTTACTCCCTTCGTTAATTTTTGTATAAAATTCGGTATCTCAGCGAATATGATTACAGTTTTAGGTTTGTTATTAAACCTACTCGCTGCTGGATTTTTAGTATATGCAGCCGAACTACAAACTAGAGACAACTACTCTTTATTGGGATGGGCAGGATTCACCATTTTAATTGCGGGTTTAATGGATATGGTAGACGGACGATTAGCTAGAGTTAGCCAATCTGACAGCAACTCAGGAGCTCTTTTTGATTCTGTCATCGATCGCTATAGTGAAATGTTTATGTTTCTTGGGATATGTTATTACCTAATCTCTTACGATTATTTCTTAAGTAGTCTCTTTGCATTTATCGCAATGATAGGTTCTGTAATGGTCAGTTATACAAGAGCTCGTGCTGAGGGATTGGGCGTTGATTGTTCTGTTGGTTCCATGCAAAGACCTGAGCGCGTTATGATCGTAGGATTTGCAGCTATGTTTTGTGGTATTACCTCTGGTTTTGTGGGAGATGTAAAAGTAGATGTGGATTGGCTACCATTTCCACTGTTTGAGACAATGACGGTTTTCACCTTACCATTAGCAATTTTGGCAATATTAGCTAATGTTACTGCGTTTCAACGCTTGAATTATGGTACGAAACAATTAGACCAGAATGTTTCATGAAACACCAGAGTTTCAAAGAGATGATGAAATAGGGTTTGGGGAATCGGGATTACCAGAAAATTATCCTTTACCTCCAGATGATGGTAGCTATTTGTTTTATGTCCAGCAAAATGTGAATACGGATACAGTTCTATACTGTTTAAATAAGGATAATAAAAGTCAAATCAACAGGCAAAAACCACTGTTACTAAAGTGGTTTAAAAAGGAAAATCCAAATTGCCGAGAACCTTTAAGTCCAATTCAAGAAGATGTGGTTTACGGGTACAAAGCCAATGAAATTTCCGATACCTGTGTTCAGTGTATTATGATAGCCTATGAAGCTTTAGAGATATTTGTTTCTAAAGTAAATGATAGGTATGCGGCTTTCGCCAAAATAAATGGAGAACATGCCGTTTTGTCGAATATTTACGCCTATACAGAGGAAATTGGAATGTTTCCTAGTT
>JAHDBE010000227.1 GCA_020630555.1 Saprospiraceae bacterium | reverse complement strand
GGAAAGATTGTAGAGCTCAAGCGAAGTTGGTAAATGTAGCTGATAACCCGCCTTATTGTGATTTTTATATGGGAGGAATTGTTACTAAAGGAAATGTGAAAGTAGCCATTTCGACTAACGGAAAATCACCTACAACGGCGAAACGATTACGTCAATTTTTTGAGGAAGTAATTCCTGAAAATATCGATGATTTAGTAAAAAACTTAAACGAGTTTAGAAAAACAATAAAAGGTGATTTCGAAGAAAAAGTGGAAACACTGAATGAATTCACTAAGGGATTAATAGAAAAAAAGTAGCATAATGATAAAGACGGATATTCTTATTATTGGAGCGGGTCCTACAGGATTATTCACTGTTTTTGAAGCAGGTTTATTAAAATTGAAGTGTCATTTAATCGATGCTTTACCACAACCAGGAGGGCAATGTTCTGAAATTTATCCTAAGAAACCTATTTATGATATTCCAGCATATCCAGAAATTTTAGCGGGTGATCTTACGGATAACCTAATGGAACAAATTAAACAATTTGAACCTGGGTTTACGTTGGGAGAGCGTGCTGAAACTATAGATAAGCAAGAAGACGGAACTTTTATAGTAACGACAAATAAAGGAACGAAACATCATGCGCCAGTAGTTGCTATTGCTGGAGGTTTAGGATCTTTCGAACCTAGAAAACCACCTATTCCAAATATTGCGAATTTCGAGGATAAAGGAGTAGAGTATATGATTAGAGAACCAGAATTGTATCGTGATAAAGATGTGGTAATTGCTGGTGGAGGAGATTCAGCCTTAGATTGGTCTATCTTTTTAACTGATGTTGCGAAGTCTGTGACTTTAGTACACAGACGTAACGAATTTAGAGGTGCTTTAGATTCTGTAGAAAAAGTTCAAGAGTTAAAAGATGCGGGTAAAATCAACTTGATTACGCCTTCAGAAGTTAAGGGTATCGAAGGAGATGATCACGTTACAGGAGTACAAATTGTAACAAAAGGAAAAGAGCCTTATATCTTGAAGACAGATCACTTTATTCCATTATTCGGATTGTCACCAAAATTGGGTCCAATTGCTAATTGGGGATTAGAGATTGAGAAAAATGCCATTAAAGTAAATAATGCTTTAGATTATCAAACAAATATCCCAGGAATTTATGCGATCGGTGATGTGAATACATATCCAGGGAAATTAAAGTTAATCTTATGTGGTTTCCACGAAGCAACTTTAATGTGTCAAAGTGCCTTTCAGCGTATTTTTCCAGATAAAAAGTATGTAATGAAATATACTACAGTAGGTGGAGTTGAAGGTTTCGATGGAACTAAAAAAGAAGCTCCAAAAGCGGTAGTGAAATCAATTGACTAATAAGCTTTTGGCTTTTAGCGATCAGCTATCGGCAAAATAAATACATATAGAATTATTAATTAGTTAATAGCTAACAGCCAAGAGCTAATAGCTATTTCGAGTGAAACGAGAAATGGACGTTACTATAAAAATTACAGATAGAGAAGGCGTTGTACACGAAGTACAAGCCCCAACAGATATGGCAATGAACCTAATGGAGGTTTGTAAAGCTTATGAATTGCCTGTAGAAGGTACTTGTGGAGGAATGGCTATGTGTGCTTCTTGTCAGTGTTACGTTACCTCTGAAACCACCTTGCCAGAAATGGGAACTGATGAAGATTTGATGTTAGCAGAAGCGTTTTACGTAGAAGATAATTCTCGATTAGGATGTCAAATTCCAATCACTCCAGAATTGGATGGTTTAGAGGTTACATTGGCTCCTGAGTAAATGCTTATTTATTAATAAGTAAAGTAAAAGAGGTTGTTTAGAAATATTCTAAGCAACCTGTTTTGTTCTTATATTTTTTAGCTACCTAAAGATATTAAAAACGATAAGCCTTAGTTGACTTTTGAGCACACAAATGCAGCTCCTTCAAAAGCTGAAATAATATCATTCATATTTGTCACTTTTATTTTTGGACCAACATAGTAACCACTTAATTCAATTTCCCAAGGTCCTTGTCCTCCAGGTTTTATTTCGTGATAAGTATTCGTTTTTATTACCATGTCCTCAAAGTCGGTTTTGATACCATCGTCGCTAGTAGCAGAAACCAATAAAATTGAGTTTGATCTAGAATCATTGAAAGTGAAAGAAATAAACATAATTGCTGTTTTAAATTATTAGTTGAGGACTAAGGTAGATTAAACCACCTAAGCCCTACTTATAATTGAGTGAACAGTCAAACATAATTAGTGAATACGCAAAAGTAGAAAGTTAAATAGCTAGAGTCACGGAACTCTCGTTTCAAATAGGATGGTTTTTGTTATATTTAAGCTGGGAGGGTAATTACTTTCGAAATCCAAGCTGGAGCCAAAGCCGGAAAATCGTTTATTAATAGTCTAGATTTAGTTTCACATTTAGCGAATGTCGGCGATGCCAAAACTTTAGCTATTCACCCTGCTTCAACAACACACGATCAGCTAACGGAGGAAGAACAATTGAAAAGTGGTGTCACTTCAGGCATGATCCGTATTTCCGTAGAAATCGAACATATCGATGATATAATAAACGACGTAACTCAAGCCTTAAATAAAATAGAATAATAGGATTTTGAAGATATACATAATTCGATTGCGTAAAAAACGTAATTAAATATTGAGAAATTAGACTAAATTTACAAGCTATTTAAATTACTTATGAAAAATAATAGATATTTTATTGCTAAGTCCATAATGTTATTTTTGTTTTCAAGTGTTTGGTTTATTTCAAATGCGCAAAATGACTGGGATGGGATTGCTATAGCTCCCGATGCAGGAACAGGAAATGAATGGGTATTAGATGCCGATGCTTCTGATTCATTTAATTACACATTTAACGCTACAACTGCACGAACAACTTTTGGACCTCCAGGAGAACCAGCTAAATGGATCAATTTTTTTCACAATAATTTTCAAGGGCCAGGTGCCACCAATTGGGAAGAAGAAAATGTTTCTGTGTCAGGAGGATATTTGAGATTACTAAATGATAGAGATTTTAACAGTGACGGTTCTGCTGTTATGAAATCTTATGAATTTGGTGGCCAAACTATTTCTAGACCAGAAACTCAATCGGGTTGTATAACTGGGGTATCAACAAATCGAGTAATTTATCCTGTTTTTGTAGAAGCTTCAGTTCGAGTTATGAATTCTTCATTAGCGTCAGATGTTTGGTTACTTAGTCCTGATGACACAGAGGAAATAGACATTATTGAGGCTTATGGAGGACCGCAAAGTGATGGTCGAAATGCTTTTTTTGCTTCTAGAATCCATCTTAGTCACCATGTTTTTATTAGAAGTCCTTTTACAGATTATCAACCAAGTGATTGGAATAGTTGGTTTAGAAGAACAGGAGTTTCACAATGGGGTGGAATAGATGTACAAATCGGAGTGCATTGGAAGTCCCCCACAATTATTGAATATTATATAGATGGAGAATTAGTAAGGATTTTAGATAACGATGCGATCGCTTCTAGAATTCCTGACGGAACTTGGGAATATTCATACCCAGCCGGGGTAACTAGTACAAATCAAGATGGGCAATTACAGCGTATAACTAGTGGTCAAATGAATGGATTTCAAGATATGAGTTTCGCTTCAAGTTTAGCTGAAGCAAAAGAATTATCTCAAATAAGTGTAATTGATCCATTTAACTATCTTGAAAACGGTCGTCGTTTTTCTAAGGCTTTAGATATTATCATTAATACCGAAGATCAAAGTTGGCAAGCAGCAGCAAACCGTTCTCCGAATAATACAGAAATCCTAAATGCGACAGACAATACAATGTTAGTTGATTGGATTCGTGTTTATAAACCTGAACCTACGGGTGATCGTGTAAGAAATTTATCATTAACTAATGAAGAAATTTATATTCGCGATGGAGAAACCTTACCTACTTTTTCTATTGGTCAAGTAGCCGAGTTCGATATTGAATATGCAACTGGTATTACATCGGGTGTTGAAGAAGATTTACATTACATTGCTGCACAAATTCAACAAGTTGATGCAAGCGGAAGCCAAGTAGCCGTAAGTGATTTCTTTACCGCTGTTAATGGTAATCAGGCTAATTTCTCTACAACTTCTTTTCAGTACACTATTCCTTCAACTTTTGATGATGGAGTTACTGAAATTCCATTGACAGAAAATTTACCAACAGGGCATCAATTGAGATTGTTATTATTTATGTCAGTTGATAGTGACGCAAATTTTGCTGACGATCATCAAGATATTATTATCTCTGAAGTTTCTAGCGTTCCAGTAAATAGAACAAGAGCTATAAGTTTCGATAATCGCTCTGACTTCATTCTTGCAGGAGATACAGATCCTACTTTTGAATTGGGGCAAGAAATCAATTTTACCATTACTTATGCTACAGGTATTACTAATGATGTTGAAGAAGATTTAGCTTATGTGGCAACATTTATTCGAGAGGTCGATGGATCAGGTGTAACTGTCAAAGACAGTGCTTTTACTACGGTGGTGCCAGACGCTTCACCTAATGCAAGAACAACGAATTATTCATATACAATACCTACAGTATTTCCAGATGGTACTTCAATACCTTTAACGGAAGAGTTAACTGATGGGCACCGCCTTTTATTAATTTTGTTTATGTCGGTAAATAATAACGCAAATTTTGCAGATGCTAATGACGATGCTATAATTGTACCAGCAGGAAGATTGTCTGTCAGCGAAAATTTACTAAATAGTAAAATTGAAGTATCACCGAATCCATTTACCAATGA
>JAHDBE010000226.1 GCA_020630555.1 Saprospiraceae bacterium | reverse complement strand
CATTATTATTTCCAACTAAAATCCCCTTTTGTCCTGATCCTAAGGTGATGTTTTCGAGTCCTACAACGTTTCCTCTTAAGAGTACTCCGACAGATTGAAAGGATTGGTTCGAAGTAAAATTACCTTTGCCATCTCCTATAAGAAGTAGGCCACATCCTGAATCATAAGAGGTGGTTTCTGGTTCCGTTTCCTTAATGCTTCCGGCTGCAAAAACATCTAAATGTCCATCTCCATTATAGTCTTGAATGGCAATTCCTTTCATTGGTGACATTTGTGCAACAAAAGGTAGTTCCTCTATCGTGAAATTACCTTTACCATCATTCAATGCTACATAACTTGTAAATGTAGTTACCGAAAATTCTTGCGCATTATCCATGTTTTCAGCTCCAAGAATTTCCTGAACCGAGGAGTTTGCAAAGTCCGAATACGAACTAAATTTTTCTTCTAGAAAAGGCATTTGCTCAGTACTACATTCTTTCCCTCTAGTGGGTACAATTCTATCCTTATATTGTTTAGTTAGTACAACATCATGCGTTCCATTTTTGTCAAAATCTGAAGCTAATACACCCAGTGGTTTTTTAAAGGAAGGATGAAATTTGTTGTTTTCTCCCAGATTTCCAAGTATTAGGTCTAAATCACCATCTTTATCAAAATCAGCAGATTTAGCATTCATCCACCAGCCCTTATATCCATCCAATGAAGTAGACTGTTTTGAAAATTTGTTGCTTTTGTTTTTAAATAATTTGGGTTCATCCCATTCAGAAACTAAAAATAAATCTTTAGCCTTATCTCCATCAAAGTCTTCACACAAAGCAGCCGTTATCATTCCCGGTAATTCTTCTGTATCAAAATACTCGCTAATCTTATCCTCAAATTTTCCATTATTATTTATTAATAGATAAGAGCTAGCTTTGAGTGGATATTCTCCGGGTACATTTCGTCCACCTACAAATAAATCTTGCTGACCATCTCCATTAAAATCATGTACGGCAATTGCTGATGTACTTGCTTTGATGTTAGGTAGGTTTTTAGTGGCCACAGTGAAAGAACCCTTCCCGTTATTTAGATATAAACGGTCTTGCAATAATGATTCAAATTTGACATCGCCACCACCTCCACTGGCTACATATAGATCTAAATCCTTATCATTATCTACATCTACAAATTGAGCACCTAGGTCTTCGTATTGTTTATCGAATGAAAAGGTTTCGTTTTCTAATTCTACAAATTGGCTACCTGACTGAGTGATTATTTTGCCAGGATATCCATTTGAGCCTCCCAAATAAAAATCATCAAAGCCATCGCCATTTACATCTCCTACTGCTAAACATGGACCTTGGTTAGAATATTTGTGAGGTAGTAGTACTTCTTTTTCAAAGTCGTCAAAATTATCTTCTTTATGGTTAAATTGAAATGAAGGGATTCTCTTGGTTAGCTCTATAATCACTGGAGCAGGTGGTTCTTTAATTTCTGCTAGTGGAAGATTTGCCTTTCGCTCAATTGTGTTCAGTGTATTGATTTCAAGGTTTCTTTCAACTTGTTTTGTACCGTCTACAAACTCAATGATAAGCTCATCTACTTTCGTGTTTTCGGCAATACCAACGACTAATCTATCTGCCATACAAGACTGATAACCTCTCACAAACGAGTAATCAAATCGTTGAGATAAATCACCCGATTTCACAGTCACTTTAGCATGCATTACCGAAGCAGGGTTGTTTTTGTCAGTCAATTTTATCGAAATATGATTGTTTCTTCCATTACTCAAGTTCTCCATGAAAGTGGCGGGTTGGCTTAAGTTATTTATGACTAAATCTAAATCTCCATCATTGTCGAAATCACCATATGCTGATCCATTAGAAAAGGTAGGTGTTTCTATTCCCCAAGTGTCAGAAACATTAGTTAGTTGTTCTCCATTTATGTTCTTAAAAAGGTAATTATTTAATGGTTGTGAAGGCACTTGCTGCATGTGTTCAAATACTTCGCTAGGCGTTAACTGGCGGCCTTTTTCCTCTTCAAGTTTGCGCATTTTGATACCGTAGTCATTGTTTTTGGTATCTCTTAAAAATCCATTGGTTACAAAGTAATCCTTAAAGCCATCTTGATCTAAATCAACTAACAGAGAAGTCCAACTCCAATCAGTTTGTGCGATTTTTAATTGATGGGCAATGTCTGATAATTTTCCTTGACCTCTATTCAGATAGAAGCCATTGAACATATACTGTTTGGGATATTTTTTAACCTCATGAAGGTATCTAAATCGTCTTACGTCCATAGATTCCATAAGGACTTTATTCCGAACGTGGTCTGAAGGGGTCATATCAACTACAGCCAAATCTAACAAACCGTCGTTATTAAAATCATTAGCATCCACTCCCATGGAGTAAAATGAATTATGATCCATAAGAGCAGTATTCACTTGCTTAAATCCTCCTTTATGGTCGTTAACGTAATAAAAATCAGGAAGGAAATAATCATTAGCACAAAAAACATCTAGCCATCCATCATCGTTCAAGTCAGCAATAGCAAGTCCTAGTGAAAAGGCAAACTCATTCACTCCTTTTTCCTCACTCTTGTCTACGAACTTCCCATCAACATTTTCGAAGTACATGTTTTTCATGCGTTGCTTATTCTCTTCATACACCGTATTTTCGAGGTTGTCGAAAAACACATGCACTTCACCACCAATTCTTCTTCGCAAATGGTTATTTAACCATAAATCAAGATCACCGTCTTTGTCGAAATCAGCAAAACCTGCTTGCACTGACCTTGCCCCATCTTCTAGACCATATTCGATTAATGATTCAGTAAAGGTATTGTCACCATTATTTATAAACAGATCATTGTTTAGCATTTGGTTGCCATTAAATGGACCTGAATTACAAACGTATATGTCTAAAAATCCATCCTGATTGATATCAACTACCGAAGCGCCTGTCGCCCATTTGTTAGTTTCTATTCCAGCAGCAGCAGAAATATCTTTAAATTTTAAACCACCTTCATTTAGGTATAGCTTATTGGTGGCTGAATTTCCAGTGAAAAACAGATCATCAAGTCCATCATTATTTATATCAATGACAGCAACCCCTGAACCATTATAATAGTAGTCATAAATCGTAATGTTACTTTCGGGAGTTTCGTTAACTTGATTAGTAAAAGTAAGACCCGTTTGTTGTGGGCTTAGTTCTTGAAATAGCTTAAACGTTTCCTTTACTTCATTAGAAGCCTCGGCTTTGTTCTTGTCGGAGGTACAAGAGTATAAAATACCAGCAGCCAAAAGCAAGATCGCTATTGTTCTCATGTTGTTTTCTTTTACCTTAAATCTGAATCAAACTATGTTTAATTCTTTAGTTCTTTAGCTAAATCATGTAACGCCTCTGAAGCCACGATTTAACAGCTCTCAAAAATACTAATTTCTACAAATTATCAATTCACATCTTCAATATTCTCTAATCAGGGTTTTTATCGCTTAAGATCCTTGCATAGAATGCGTTGTTATAAGCAACTGTAAAGGCTCATTATTGTTTGCTACAAGCACGCCTTTTTTATTCCTTCCGAGCTTTATGAGTTCTATGTCTGTTACATTGCCCTTGCAGAATACGCCCGAATCTTCAAACGATTGTTTCGATGTAAAACTACCATCTCCATTACCCAGTAACAAAGTTCCTAATCCCGCATCATAAGGGCTAGTTTCAGGTTCTGTTTCAATGATGTTTCCGGCTCCGAAAATATCCACTATTCCATCACCATTAAAGTCCTCACAGACGATCGCCCTCAGTGGTGCAATTTGTGCCGTAAAGGGTAATTTCTTAAAACTAAAATTGAGTCCGCCCTCATTAAGGACTACATAATGAGAAAAGGTATTTACAGAAAACTGTTCTGCCTGATTAACCGTCTCTTTGCCTAGTATTTCTTGAATAGAGGAATTAGCAAAATCACTGTACGAACTGAATTTTTCCTCTAAAAATGGCATTTGTTCTGTACTACATTCTTTACCTCTAACTGGTACTATTTTGTCTTTATAGTGCTTAGTTAAGACTACATCATGCGTCCCATTTTTATCAAAATCAGACGCTAAAACGCCTAATGGTTTCTTATCTGAAGGATGAAATTTGTTGTTCTCTCCCATGTTACCCATAACAAAATCCAAATCTCCATCTTTGTCAAAATCCGCAGCTTTTAGACTCATCCACCAGCCTTTAAATTTGTCAAATGCCGGCACTTCCGTTTTTATAAATTTATTGCCTTTTATTTCGAATAGTGAAGGTGCTTCCCATTCCGAAACGAAGAGTAAATCGACAATATTATCGCCTGTAAAATCTCCTAACTCTATGCCTGTAATCATTCCTGGCAATTGTTCGACATTGAAAAATGTAGTGCTGACATCTTCAAATTTTTCTCCTCTATTAATTAATACATACGATTGCGCTTTGAGCGGATATTTGCCCGGAGTGTTTCTTCCACAGACGATTAAATCTTGTTTGTTGTCCCCATTTAGATCCAAAGACTTTATGACAGATGTGCTAGCATTTATCGATGGAACAGCTCCACTTTTAGCAGAAAAAACTCCCTTTCCGTCATTTATGTAGAGTCGATCTTGGAGGAGTGCTTGCTTATCTATTTCGCCACCTCCACCACTAGCCACATACAAATCAAGATCACCATCACCATCAAAATCAAAAAAGTGTGCTCCTAGGTCTTCAAATTTTTTGTCTTTCTTAAAAACAGGATTACTTATCTCACTAAAATTTTGTCCAACTTGCGAAATAACTTTTGCAGCTTTATCCTTCGAACCACCTACATA
>JAHDBE010000225.1 GCA_020630555.1 Saprospiraceae bacterium | reverse complement strand
TAGGGGCGCATGAGTTCATTGAAAATATGCCTGACACCTATGATTTTATGATCACCGAACGAGGATCAAATTTGTCGATGGGACAAAGACAATTGATATCTTTTGTGAGAGCCTTAGTATGTGACCCTGATATTTTAATTTTAGATGAAGCTACATCTTCTATTGATACTGAAACCGAAGCGATAATACAATTCGCCATCGAAAAACTTATAAGCAAACGCACTTCCATCATCATTGCCCATAGGTTATCAACGATCCGACATGCAGATAAAATTTTAGTCATGGATAAAGGTCGTTGTGTCGAATTGGGAACACATGAGGAATTAATTACGTTGGAAAATGGACGCTATCGTGAATTGTACGAAATGCAATTTGCTGAAGCGGTAAACTAAGATTTATGACATTTATAGAATACGACAGTCGCTCAAAACGAGGAGGAAGTGCCAGTGGTATTGTTGGTGCAGTAATGATCGTTTTATTTTTTGTTATGCTATATTTTATAGCACGGACCATTTTTACGGTGCTTTCATTTGCAGCTCCAGTATTGTTTATTGGTGCACTCATATTAGATTATAAAGGCGTGATCGGTTATGGTAAAATGCTATGGCGCATGATTAATGAAAGACCTCCCATGGGGATTCTTGCTACAGTGTTAACTGTTTTTGCTTTTCCTGTAGTGGCTGGCTTTTTATTTTTTAAAGGCCTTGCCAAAAAACTGATTAAGTCCAAAGTAGAAAAAGCTAAAGACGATTTTCAAGAGTACGAAGAAGTTGAAGACGACGAAGATTTTTTAGAGTTGCCCGAACTCGAAAAATCAGTGGAAACAGAATCTAAATCTAATCAGGAGTCCAATGATTACGAGCAATTGTTTGATTAGATTCGCACTATGCTTTGTGCGATTCTGATTGCTCTTGGAGTATTTTATACACTCTTCATTATTTGGGTCATTCTTCAATGGAAGAAGAACGATGATCTAAACATATCTCCTGATTTCATTCCTCAAACTAAAGTTTCTATAATTATCCCTGTTAGGAATGAAGAGAAACTCATTAAAACTTGTCTCCAATCCATATTAAATTGTAACTACCCAGAAGCATTATTCGAAATTATTGTAGTGGATGACTTTAGCGATGATTCCACTCGAAAAATTGTCCGTGAACTTGAGTCTACCCAAATCAAATTAATCGAACTAAAAGATTTTTTAAAAGGCAAAGCCATAAATGCGCATAAAAAGTCAAGTCTCATGTATGGTGTTTCTGAGGCCACAGGCGATTATATATTATGCACCGATGGAGATTCAGAAGTAGAGGTCGATTGGATTAGGCATCATGTTTTTATGCATGAAGAAAATGGGTATGATTTTTTAACAGGGCCAGTTGTTTTTCATAACGAAAAAAGTCTTCTATCTAAATTTCAATCTCTGGACATGATGGGCCTTATGGCTATTACGCATGCCGGAGTACAATCTGGAAAATACGTTATGGCTAATGGAGCCAATATGTCTTTTACAAAATCTGGCTTTCGCCAATTTAATAATTTTGATGAGGGAAATTTCGCCAGTGGGGATGATATGTTTTTAATTGAATCCTTTGACGAAAGTCCGGAGACAAAAGTTGGGTTTTTAAAATCTAAAGAAGCTCTTGTAAAAACCCATGTTCATCAAGATTGGTCATCTTATCTCAGCCAAAGAAAAAGATGGGCCACTAAATCAGGACAGTATAAAAAATCCTTGCTTCATCTAATTTTGGGATTAGTGAGTGTGTTTGTATGGCTCATGATTATATACTTCTTTTTTGGACAATGGTACTGTGCACTTTGGATGTTACTCATTAAATCCATTACGGATTATTTATTCTTGAAAGAAGTAGATCGGTATTTTGAAAGAAATATGATTCAGGCTTTCTTCATGAGCATACCCCTGCATCTATTTCACATCGCATACAGTTCTTTAATGGCATTATTTCCGTCTAAATATAAATGGAAGGGTAGATCCACTAAATAACATCTGGAAATAAGCCTTATCTTTGCAGCGATTTTAATACTAAGATTATGGCAAAGTTTAGAAAGGAAAAAGATAGCATCGGTTACATCAATGTACCAGCAGATAAATATTGGGCAGCACAAACACAACGCTCTACCCAAAATTTTAAGATTGGTGGACACACAATGCCTAAGGAGGTCATATACGCGTATGCCATTCTTAAAAAATCAGCGGCGATAACAAATGCAGAATTAGGGGTTTTAACAAAAGCTAAAGCCAAATTAATCGAACGTGTCTGTAATGAAATTCTTGATGGTAAATTAGACGATCAGTTTCCATTAGTTGTATGGCAAACTGGATCGGGCACTCAAACAAACATGAATGTCAACGAAGTGATTGCCAATCGAGGGCATGTCATCAAGGGTGGTAAGCTATTGGATGCAGATAAATATCTTCACCCCAATGATGATGTCAATAAATCACAATCATCTAATGATACCTTTCCTACGGCCATGCATATCTCTGCTTACAAATGTGTAGTCGAAAAAACACTACCTGCACTTAATAAACTTAAAAACAGCTTCAAGGCGAAATCAAGAGCTTATGATAAGGTGGTGAAAATCGGTCGTACCCATTTTATGGATGCCACACCTATTTCTGTAGGCCAAGAATTATCTGGTTACGCAAGCCAACTCGAACACGGAATCAAGGCCATAGAAAATTCTCTGAAGCATTTATCCGAATTGGCTTTAGGAGGCACTGCAGTTGGTACAGGTCTAAATACACCAAAAGGATATGACAAATTAGTCGCAAAGCACATTGCTAAATTTACCAACTTACCTTTCGTAACTGCCAAAAATAAATTCGAAGGAATGGCTGCTCATGATGCCATTGTAGAAGCGCATGGAGCTCTAAAAACAGTGGCGGTGTCGTTAATGAAAATCGGAAATGATATTCGTATGTTGGCTTCTGGTCCTCGAAGTGGGATAGGGGAGTTGATCATCCCTGCAAACGAACCTGGTTCGTCCATCATGCCAGGTAAGGTTAATCCAACACAGTCTGAAGCACTAACTATGGCCATGGCTCAAGTCATGGGTAATGATGTAGCGATTAATGTCGGTGGAATGAATGGGCATTTTGAACTCAATGTCTTTAAACCAGTCATGATTTATAATTTCTTAATGTCGGCAAATTTGATTGCTGATGCATGTATCAGCTTCAATGATAATTGCATTGAAGGCTTAGAGCCAAATTTCGAACGCATCCATCATAATCTCTATAATAGCCTTATGTTGGTGACTGCCCTTAATACAAAGATCGGTTATGATAAGGCAGCAGAAATTGCAAAAAAGGCGTACAAAGAAGGATCTACTTTAAAAGAGGCAGCCGTCAAGTTGGGGTATTTAACCGATAAAGAGTTTGATCAATGGGTGAAACCAGAAAATATGATCTCTGGATTAAAATAAATTTGCATAAAACATATTAAAATTTGCTATATATATAATATCTTTATATATATAACATATTAGTATGGGCAAGAAAAGGTCTAAATCGAAAACTACACCCAAAGCCAATCTTCAAGCCAAAACCTCAAAAAAAGAAGCCATTCCGATGCCTTCTTTCTCCTGGCATCAGGATAAAATGTTTTGGATTATTTCAGCCATATTTCTGGGTATTACCATGAGTTGGTATTTCATGTCTCCAGCGACATGGGATGAGGATTGTCCGGTGCGGTATTTTAATACGCTCCAAGCGTTTGAAAAACCATCTCATTTTGTATCCATGTGGAATCGTCCTCTTTGGGTGGTCATATTTGCCTTACCTGTTCAGCTAGGTAAATTTATGATACCACTTTTAATGAGTGGCTTTGCTATTTTGAGCGCTTGGTTTTGTTATCGAGCGGCTCAACTAAAAAAGCTTAATTATGCCATCATCGCTGTTCCATTTTTACTTATGCAGCCTTTCTTTTTTGGTGTGGCTAAAGATGCAATGACAGAGCCGCTAGCCGCTTGTATAATTGCTGGAGGTGTATATTTTTTATTAAAAAAGAGATACTTGGTCTTCGCTATTTTAGGCTCGCTGCTTCCTTTGGCGCGAACAGAACTTGCTGTATTTACTGCCTTTTGGGGACTTATTTTGTTACTCGAAAAACAATGGAAATATATTCCTCTTTTGGGAAGTGGAGTTATTTTATGGAGTTTGGCAGCATGGGCATTTAGTGGGGATGTCATGTATGTCCTAAATGAAACCGTCTTTAAAGAGGTAGAAAACAACCGCTATGGAAACATGGAATGGTATACATATATCCGAAGATATTTTTATGTTTTGGGTCCTGTGATATTCTATTTTTTCATTTTAGGATTTGTGAAACCCCTTAAGAAATTTGACCTGTTTGTTTATGGTCAATTTGTCATGGGGATCATACTATACACATTATTTACAACAACAATTAACGTTGGGCATTCTGCAGGATTCTTAAGAAACTTGGTGCCACTTTCTCCACTTGCGGCTTTAATCGCGGTATATGGTTTTAATTTTTGGGTTAAAGCTCTACAAAATAAAAACATACAAGTTCTCTTGTTTTCGACCATAGTTTTTGGATTAGTAGCATTAATGTTTAGAAACAAATTATGGAAGCATCAGACGATAATGGATGAGTTTCATCCACTAATTATGAGCTTCTTAGGAGTCATCATGCTCATCACCTTATTATTATTCTTCATTAGAAAACGACCATTAAAACTAAATGCCGCTTATTTAGGGATTATTGGTGCTACTCTCTTATCGACGGCATTTACTTTAATCGAAGAGCACCCAAATAAAAACATGAATAGTCGTAGAGAAGTAGTTAAGACTACGGCTTACGTTCTT
>JAHDBE010000015.1 GCA_020630555.1 Saprospiraceae bacterium | reverse complement strand
TTTTCATATTAAACATAATCGTCATGCTTAATTAGGTTAAAACGCACAGTTTGTACAGGGCAAATGTAATTTATTATTCAAATAAATCATTAAAAATCTTATATAATTAATTTAAATATGTATTTACTACTCTCTGTCTTTATTGACTTTAAGTCAAAACATAAAAAAAGGAGACCACTTTTTAGCAATCTCCTTTTTCATTCCCGAAAGGGAAATATTAATTCAAGACAATTTACATTTCCTCGTTTATCAGCATCTCCTGAGTCATCGTTTCTTTAACAGAATTCTTACCAATGTTTACCGCCACTGAGATTTCATGAGACCCATTGTTATAGTTCTGGAAATTATGTCGCGATACATTGTAAGAATAATAGAAGTTCAAATTATTCACTTTTGTTCCTAGCAAGAAGCCAAACCTTTCATCTGCACCAACGCCGTAAGTTATACCTCCTGTAAACTTACCTTCTAAGAACTTAAGTTTAAGATTTACATCCACCACATTAGGAACAAACATGAGTTTCTTAAAAATCAATGATGGTTCCATGACTATATCATGTTCTTGAAACCTATGAATATATCCGACATTAAATATATAACCTAACTCACGGTCAGGTTCAGCTCCGTTTTCATCATCCAATTTCGAGCTCACCAAACTTGGTAAACTGACTCCATAGGTGAATTTGTTTTCATACACCCCATAGACTCCAAATGTCACATCGAAAAAGTTATGTCCATCCAGTCTTCCTAAAATAACCTGATCGCCTAAATCTAATAAGCCATTATTTAGCACATCTCCTGATACTTTATGCTGGATAAACTCAGTTGAGATTCCGAATCCCACCTTATTTGTCGGTGCATCTATCGTATAGGCTAGAGATAATTGTCCCTTAGTCGTACGTAATCCACCGTTTGAGTCATTAAGTAACATCCCCCCAATACTTAAACGGTTTACGAGATTACCTGAATACCCAAAAGTTACGGTCTTAGGAGAGCCTGGAAAACTAGCCCACTTGTTTCGATAGTTGAAATAAATGTATTTGTTTTCATCAATTCCAGAGTAGGCTGGATTTATCAATGCTGGGTTTACAAAATGATGGGTATATATGTAACGCTCATCAAAATAGCGCTGCTGTGCATCTAATGCATTAAACCCAACTACAAAAAAGAAAATTATGATTAATACTTTTTTCATCATTCTTCGTTTAAAAGTCCATCACACAATTACAAACTACGTAATAAGGTTACTGATCCTTTGAAAATTCGGGAATCTCCATTGTCAAAACTGACTTCCATTACCCAGAAATAGGCGCCTTCCATAAGTTCAGTGCCATCCTGCTCTACACCATTCCAAGATCCTGAATAATCCGTTTCTCGATACACTTCTCTACCCCATCGATCGAATACGATCAACTCATTAGGGTTATCCGTCGCACAGGTAATGGTCATGACATCATTAAGTCCATCTCCGTTAGGTGTGATGACCGATATTCCCGTGTAGCAATTCTCACCTGGCTCAACGATTCCACATTCTTGTACGATGTACATCGCGGTATCTTCACATCCATTTAAGTCCGTCACTGAAACTACATAAGTGCCCACGCCTAAATTCTCAATATCTTGAGTCTCTTGTCCAGTCAACCAGTTATACTCGTAAGTTCCGACTCCGCCTTCTACATCAATATCTATACTTCCTTGGCTTTCGCCAAAAGCTGTACACATCGTATCCACGAGTGATATTTCAATTAAACTCGGCTCTGTTACTGTCACGGTATTTAAATCAACCGAAGTCATATCATCTGAAACAGATATGTCATAATCACCGGCACAAAGACCAGTAATAGGAAATGTACTATGCATCGTCGTGTTTCCTTCTTCATCTGTAAGACTTATCGAGACTGTTCCTACGGCATTATTTATCGTGGCAGTAATCTCCCCATTACAATCACCGAAACAAGCTACGCCGAAACCACTAAACAAATCTTCACTGCTAACAGCTAATCCTGTTATTGTTAACGAATCTGGACACGCATTTTCTACCACAATGTCGTTTATTATGAATACACACTGATTATCATCAGTAATGGTCACACTATAATTACCTTCCACGAGGTTTGTAGGATCTTCTGTATCTGGACAATCTGGATCTAACGGACAGTCCCAATTAAAACTGTATGGTTCCGTGCCTCCAGAAACATCTAAAGTTATAAATCCATCATCTCCACACGCATCCATAATCTCTGTGACACTAGCCGTGAGTTCATCAGGCTCTGTTATAGAGAAAATATCGGTGAAACTTTGCGGATTCGGTGACGAATCCGTAATAGTAACTGTATATGACCCCGAACACAAATTAGTCAATGAAGTTAGCGGCGGTGAAAATGTATAAGGTGTACAACCACCAGTGACTACAAAATCAATAGAACCATCGCAACTTCCATTGCAACTTATATTTTGAATATTTGGAACTACATTTAAAGCAGATACAGAATTAGTAATAATATACTCCTCCATAACCTGACAAGTTCCTACTGTCACTGTCACATTATAGGTACCTGCATCTAAACCAGTTGGGTTCGGTCCTGATAAGTTTGAAGGATCCCATTGGTACGTCGGAGTAACACCCCCATTACCTGTAACTGTTAGGCTTATCGAGCCGAGCCCTGAACATGAGGCATTTGTTAATGTTTCATCGACCTCTATAGAACTAGTACTTAATACTGTCACTGTACCACTTTCATCACATGTTCCATCAGTCACTGTAATAGTATAATTACCCGCAGGTAAATCTACGAAAGTACATTCAGGAGATTCCGTAGCGTTAGGTGAGATAGAACAGGTTAAAGGAGAGCCGTTTCCACCTGAAGCATTAACAATTATTTGGCCTAAGCCAGAACAAGACGCATCAGATACATCTGTCGTAAACTCAATACCATTTGGCTCAGTAATACATGCCTCCGCAGTGGTAGTTCCTAAGTCATCCGTAACACAAAGGGTATAACACCCTGCTGCCGCGGTCAAATCACAACTTCCAGAACTTATTATATTTCCATCTGAATCTTTCCACTGACAGGTTGTATTTCCTTGAGCCCCAGAGATCGTAACATTCACATTACCTAAATCTCCATTACACATAGAGTTAGTAATGTCTGTATCAATAATTAATTGACAAGAAACAGTAACAGAACCCGGAATAATACTCACGGGGGTTACAGGATTAGCGTCTCCATCTCCAATTTCGATCGGCACTCCAACATCATCAATAAATGTAACTGGTGTATTAGAATCACATGCCCCTGTCACATCATAACACACATCAAACATCGCCACTGTATCAGGAAGTGTAATTCCAGATCCATCTGGTGAACTCCATGAAAGTCTCAATTTATCCGTAGGGAAAAAATTAAAGCTTCCACAAGCCAAACCTTGTATGGCCGGATTTATATTCATGACATCACATGAGGTATACTCAAGGATACTAGAATTCCAATTTATAGTAAACTGCATTGAGGCAATGTCAACGAAGTTTGCAGCACTCATTGTAACACAGGTTTGAGATCCTGGCCCTGCAAATTCATCACTAGCTATAAGAGTAAAGTTGTCCATTGGACCTATAGGGTCACCAATGGTTATCGATCCACAATCCGTATAATCTGGAAGAGGGTTACCATTGGAATCTCCAAACTCATTGTTTACGGCTTGGGTTTCAGTAAAGATAAATGAGAAGTCACCGTTGTTACCGATGACGTTAAAACAGATCTCCAAAAGAACATCTCCGTCATTTAAGGTAACAGGCGTAATTCCCGTTCCATCAAACCAAGTGTATACAAAAGAACCTGAAGCAATATTGGCTTCGTTTAATACAGCACCTGGCAATACAAAATTTTGATTTCCTTGATAACTTAAAACAGTAGGATCCCATTCGAATCCACCTTGAGCACTTTGAATATCTACAAAGTTATCTACGGTTATAGGAACACACACAAAATCGCCCATTTGCTGAACCGTCTCTGGGGCGATAATTCCTACACCTGCTGTGTTTCCTTCTATCGGACATGGCGTAGGCATCGTACCGCCACCACCATCACACTCCGATTCTATTTGTATTGGAACAGAGTTAGCTCCGATGTCATTAAAGTTTTCATCGATCACTTCGATGGTCAAAGGAGTGCCTGCTAAAGATAGACTTGTCGTCGAACAAGGATCTCCCACCACATTAAAACGTGCCGTGAATAAGATGGTATTATCAGGAATAGTAACTGGTTCTGTGGACGCTAAAGACCAAGATACAGTTAACTCTCCTTCATCAACTGCCGCAGCGGTTGGGTTTCCAATATTACCTGCCTCAGTAAACTGAGGTAATACAGAAGTCACATTCTGAATAGAATTGAAAGTCATTACTGTAGAATCCCAATTTATCGAGTATTGGAACAACACAATTTGATTGAAATCCGCTACCGAGATATCAACATCGACAGTACTTCCTTGAGGCGCAGATGGGTCTCCTGAAAAGTTAACCTGAATCTGAGCTGTTGCAAACTGGGCGATTAATAAAAACCCCAGTATTAATTTGAACATTAATCTTCGCATATAACTGAAATTGGGACGCGAATTAAAAAATAAATAACAAAATTACTTAATATATCTTGTTCATAATGCTGCTTAGATGAGTTCATCGTATTAACTCAAATAAACGCACATCATTGGATTGAACTTATTCAAATGGAAATTAACGAGATGACAAATATACTACGTTTTAATATGTCCATTTGTGGATTCAACCTCCTTTTTTTAACACAAGTACTTTGCCAAAAAAATAGATTCTTAATAAAATCAAAATGCCTTTACCGTAATTAAACGGTAAAGGCAATAATTGATTCTATCTCCTACACTATTTGGTCAGAATAATCATCTTCTTAGTTGCTGTGTTGTCTCCAGCATCTAATCGGTAATATAATACACCGGTAGTCGATAATTCTTCGATATTCATTGTTAATGTGTTCACACCTTTTTGGTAGAACTCATTGTACTGCTTTAACACTTTACCAGTAATATCATACACAGTTAATTGTGCTTGCATAGCCTCTGGTAATGTAAATTCTACAACAGTAGTCGTAGCGAACGGGTTAGGTTTGTTCTGACCTAAGTTGAATACTGTTAATTCAGTACCTCTAGCTTGGATTGTAACATCCATTGTTTCAAGGTTAGAATTATAAGCTTCAGCTGTTGTAATATCTGAACTCAAGTTAATAGCTCCACTCAAGCTTCCTGACTGAAGTGCTTTGAATTCGATTGTGTATAATGCATCTGATGTTGTTTGACCCTTGATGTCATGCCAGCTCATAGATAACTGACCATTATTTACTTGTGTCAAACCAAAATTAGCATCAGTCACTTGAATCGCATTGCTAGTATGCCCTGCAAATTCTAGTTTAGCTGCATCAAAGTTAAGTGTGTATTGTAATCCTACTATGGCGTTAAATTCGTCTGAGCTCAAAGTCAATTCTACCACATCACCAGCTTCAAATACCTTATCATCATAAAGTAAATCAAGGCTTGCGCTGCTTCTGAATTCTGCACCATTGTCCGCAAAGTTAACAACAGCGTTTCCGTTAACATCACCAATTTTAACAGCGATGTAGTTATTTGTCATTTCATCATTCTCAAGAGAAGATACATAGATCACTTCCGTGAATGGGAATGGTGAATCAAGATCAACAAAAGTCTCATTTGCATCGACAAATCTCCAAGACTCATTAGACGGTAATTCTTCGTAGATTCCTAAAATAAGCTTTCTTAATTCGATTAAATCAATTGCAGAAATGTCGCCATTGTTGTTTACGTCAGCCGCTATAATTTTATACGGGCTGTCTAATGTCTGTGTTTGTAGAATGTGCTTCTGGATTAATACTAAATCCAAAGTAGAAACACCATTCATGTAATCATCATTTTTACTAGCACTGATTTCGTAATCTAATCCAGTAGTAACGTTATCGAATGCAAAGTTTCCATCAGTAGATGTCATGAAATAAGTCTGAACACCATCAAGCATATCTTCCAGCATAACTTCTACATTCTCCACAGCTTCAGCACCTTCAGTAGTGATTGATCCAGATACCATCGCTCCTCCACTAATACTTCCACATGCCCCGTTATTTGCTTGTATATTGATCATTGTTTCACAATAATCTTGGTTACCATTCGCATCAGTTACCCAAATTTCTACTGTTTGGATACCTAAATCGTCACAATCAAATGTCATGCTCGTATTAAACGTGCTTGAAGAGAATGAGAAACTTAAGTTTCCTGGACAGTTATCAAATGATCCAAGATCAAAGTCACTTGCCCAAATTGCAATCTCACCAGTAGAAGGCATAACTACAGTAGTAATACCGCTAATACAGTAAGGAGTTGGGTTTTTACAATCGTTAACGTTGAAGTTTTGAATACATTCCGAAACATTTCCGCACTGATCCTCAACAAACCATCTTATCATGTGATTACCTACTGGGTAAGTTCCACTTGCATTATTTCCGCTTTGAATTGAACCATAAGAAGAACTACCATCAGGCTTAATTTGGTAAGACCAAACTAATTCGCTATCCGGTGTACACTCATCCGTTGCTTGTCCAATTAAATCTACATATCCTTGACATCCATCATCATACACGCAGAAATTTAATGTAGAACAATTGTCAAATACTGGTGCATTACTATTGTTCACTTTGATTACTTGAACATCTTGCCATATTCCACCAGCAAATGGGTTGTTTTCATCGTACTGACACCAGTCGATTACTGTCCATGTTCTTAAAATCTTGAAACAAGCACCATCAACAAAAGTAAATACTTGATCATCATATGTGTGCGCGACTAAACTACACGCATCATCGTTATACTGAGGATATCCTAAAAGAGGATTAGAAGGATCTGTATCAACACCCATACATCCGCTTAAGTCTCTATCCGCTGGCCAGTTAATGGATGCACCAGAGAAAGGTGACATATCCTGAACAGTAATAAACTGTGTACAAGACACTGTTCTACCACCTGCATCTTCTGCTCTCCATGTTCTTGTAATCGTTCCTTCTCCACAATTATTTACTCCACCTGAATCAGAACTAGTTACTGTCACTGTTCCACAGTTATCAGTCGCAGTAGCAGACCCTGTATAAGCAATTCCTGTTTGCTCAGCACAGTCTACAGTAATATTAGGTGGACATGTAATCACTGGATCAATTTTATCCTGAACTACAACATTCACCATACATGAATTTGAATTTCCGTTAGAATCCGTAACAAGTAATGCAACCATTACTTCGTTACCTATATCAGCACAACAGAATTGCTCATAATCTTTCCAACCTCCTGGAGTACCACAACCTGCAGTCATTCTTTGAACTTGGAATGTAATGTCACTGCTACAATTATCATGAGAACCATCATCAAAGGACTGAGCAAAAATATGAGCCCATCCATTATCAGTTAAAGTGACAACAGTTGTTTCATCACAAACTGGTGTCGGAGGTGTATTATCTACAACTCTTACCTCTCTTCGACATTCTGTTACGTTTCCACAATCGTCTTCTACTAAGTACTGAATCCAAGTACAACCTAATGGAAGATCTGTAATTGTATAAGGACCGCCAGCAGGACCAACAACATTTGTATTTACAAATGGTCCAGTTGGAGGAGCTATATCACAAGCAGCTTCACCACCAATTAAATAATTCACGGTATATGTGTACGAACCACAATCGAAAATAACGTTTGGTGGTTGTACTACGTGATCCGCTGTACAGGTATAAGGATTCGCTTCTTCGAAGAAGAAATCCGAAGGACAGTTAACAACTGGACCTTCCTCATCTAATATTTTTATTATCTGTGTTGAGGTGACAATCTGACCAGTACACCAATCTAAGGCAACCCAATTTCTTAGGACTTTAAATGTATTTTCACATACATCAATTCTTGTATCAGAATACGTCACATTAATTTCACAGAATCCATCATTTGGGTAAATAGATCGACCATCAATACTTGGACTACCTATTTCGTATACACCAGAACCTTCATCTGGATCTGGATAATCGTTTCCGTTTGAATCATAATTTACCTCACATGGAATATCTACATTTCCAGGGAAGACTACATCGCCCAAATCTCTTCTCAAATAGTTAATAGAGAAACAGCACTCTGTAGAAACATTTCCACTTGGGTCTTCCGCCATGTAACAAACGGTTCTTCTTGCGCTATACAAGGGATATGAGGAGTCACCACACTCAATATCTTCTGTATCATCAGAAGTTTTTGTTACTGTCGCTGCATCACAGTTTTCATCATAAATGAAACTGCTTGCTAAGAAACCTCTAGCAGAAATATTGATAGTACCTGAGTTAAAAGTACCACCATTTCCATCAGCGTTGTTATCTGTAAATCTTACTATCCAATAACCATTTAGGTTCTGAGCTCCAGGAATATCTGCCATAGACGCATATGTATCACCAGCAGGGCTGATAAAACTTACATCTACTTGAGAAGTACTCACTGTATGCGTGTAGTTAAGAGTTCCTGAGAAAGACTCAACTACAGCAACTTGGTTAGCTCCAGACACCGCAAAAGGAACATCTACTGAACCACCATCAGGAATAGCGACAGAAGTCGTATTCGAGTAAGAGTTACTAGAAAAAGCCGTCATGATGTTACTTGCTAACTCATCGTTACAATACATGTCAACATCATCAAGGCATGTTAATACCGGAGCCAACTTGTCTTCTACTGTAATGTAACCCCAACAAGAATTAGCACCTAAAGTCACACGTGCTTTAAGTGTCATTCCTATGTGCGATCCGTTTACAGTAGGTGACGTAGGAATCGGAACATCATTCTGATCCAAAATCGTCACAACATAAGTACACGACGGATCTGTTCCTTGTCCTTCAAGAATCATATCCGGAGTGACCGTTGCCTCGCAATTAGCATCCAAAGAAACCTGAACGTTGTTATTACATCCAAGCGGACACTGTGCCTGAAGACCAAAGCTTACAAAAACCATGGCTACAAGCATCAAACTCTTCGTGACTAAACTAGTCCACTGAGTTTTCGCGTTTAAAGTAAAGTTCTCCATTTTCATGAGATAAAATCAATTTTCGGTTATGTCTAAATAATTTTTTTCTCTACACAGTGTGCAGTTCGAAAAGGAGAAAAGCTTGTAATGAAAACTCCGAAAGTGGGGGTGGAGTATTTTTAATTTTTACCTCAAACTATGTCATGCTCAAGAGCAAATTTTATGAGGTTCACTGTATTTCGCACACCTAATTTTCGCATAATATTTTTACGATGTACACCTACAGTTTGATCACTAATAAATAATTCATTAGCGATTTCTTTATTATTTTTTGCCTGCGTGATGAGCTCTAATACCTCTTGTTCGCGACGGGTTAATTTTTGTTTTATCAAAAATTTATCCTCGTACTGGCTTTTAAGGCGATCTGTTTTTGCAGATCCATTCCTGTTACTGGCCGGAGTTATTCGCAGTCCATCAGATAAGAATGTATTTCCATCCATTATCTCGTTTAGACAATCAACTATTTCTTCAATAGGATTGGATTTGAGAAGATATCCATCTGCTCCGCCTTGAAAAGCTTCTTTTACAAATCGATAATCTCCGTATGACGTTAAAACTGAAACACGAAGATTAGGAAAACGATCTTTGAGTTCAGGAATTAATTTAAGGCCATCCATATCAGGCAAATTCAATTCCATAAAAACCGCATCCACATCATTCTCTTCCAAAATATGCATCAATTCTGCCGCGCTTGATGCCGTATCTACAATCTTTACTGTAGATTGAATTTTAATGTTTAGATAGGCAGATACTCCCTCAACAAACATCTTCTGGTTATCCGCAATAACTGTTTTGATCCCTATCATTTATATAAAATTCGTCTATCCTTTACTACTTAATACAACTATCCATTGCTGTTAAAGCAAAATGAATGCCAATTTTAATTTTTAAGGCTAAAAAATTACTTAAAGTAAGATTCAGACTTTAAAACCTCGTTCTTATGGGGAGTCGAACATGTATATATAAAGCCTGGATGTATAGAATAGGCTCCTGCTTCTCCGTACTTGTTTAAAGCCACGTATCCAACTTGGGTATCCTTACAATCGTACTTATTTACAATTCTGTGAACTGCCTCTTTACAGGCTTGATAAGGATCAAGTCCACCACGCATTAATTCCACTACTAAAAAAGACCCTAGGGTTCTTAAAACCATCTCGCCGACTCCGGTCGCTGTCGCAGAGCCTATTTCGTTATCTACATAAAGACCAGCACCTATAATTGGGCTATCTCCTACTCTTCCATGGTATTTATATGCCATACCACTTGTGCTACATCCACCTGCCATATCTTGACTTTCGTCAATGGCTAACAATCCAATTGTATCGTGGTTTTCAATATTGATTATCGTTTTATATTCCGATTTCTTAAGCCATTCCTTATACGAGTTGATTGAAGCATCGGTTAATAAATTTCGAGCTTTCATACCATTTTCTAGAGCAAATTGTTTGGCTCCTTGACCGGCTAAAATAACATGAGGAGTTTTCTCCATGACCATTCTGGCTACTGTGATTGGATGCATTATGTCTCGTACAAAACAGACAGACCCAGCCTCTCCGGCTTTGTTCATAATACATGCATCTAAGCTAACAACACCCTCACGATCTGGTCTTCCGCCATAACCCACGCTCGAATCGTTTGGGTCTGCTTCTACTTTTCTTATCGCCGACTCCACCGCGTCCAAAACACTTCCGTTCTCTTTAAGAACATTAAGAGCAATTGCATTGGTTTCTTGGTGATTCCAAGTAGTAAGAATTACTGGACCCTTGAATTCTCTCTTATTATCTGAATCAGCTTCAGGTGTCGATTCACAACTAAAGGCCGAACTCGATAGTCCCAAAGCTCCAATAAGGGATTTTAAGACAAATTGCCTCCGATTTGACATACTTATCGTTTACATAGAGCCAAAGACTCCATAATTAAATATCTATTCCGATAAGTTTTGGTTATTTCTCTTTGATGATTTTGAGGATATTAAAGCTATTAGAGCTTTCGATCATTAGATTATACATACCTCTCGGTAGGCCTTCATCTAAATTCATCGTCATAAAATTATCTCCTCTTTGCACGTCCCAATATTCCGACCTTACTAGTCGTCCAATCGGATCAAATAAATCTAAATGAATTTTGTTATCCGATTCAGCATAAAGCTTGATATGAACTAATCCAGTTGTTGGATTAGGATATGCCACTGCCTCTAAAGCAAGATTTGTTAAGTCTGGACCAGTTGGGATATCTGAATGATCCATCGCCATAAAGACGTCTTCTTGCATGATGTCAATTCCTGAATTCCGCATTATAACATCGTAAAGAGTAGTGTTTCTAATTTCTTCCAATTCTTCAATGGTAAACTCGTCGTTTTCAAAGTAAAAACGATCTCCTTCACGAAGTTTCTGAAATTGTTCTTCCATTATGGTCATCATCAGATCACCGAATAAAGCGTGATTTGGTAAATGTCTTTCTGCTAACATACCGACCCATGGATCAATATCATCCACATCATCATACAAATCCTCCATTATATCAGCGACATCTTGGTCTCCGGTCAATGCAAGAAAAGAGTTAATTCTAGGTTTACCAAAATCTTCTCTAATGGTGTTATAATCTGATAGTCCTCTCTCTCTACCCCTATTTATATTGATGGCAGCTAAATCTAAACCACCCTCTCCAGGCTCTCCAAATAAAAAGTTTCTAACATCATCGATGACTTTACAATCCATGCTTTGCTGAACTTGGGTAGCCATTCCTTTAATGTAGGGCTCTATTCCACCTGCCAAGTTTATTGCAATTGGATTAAAAAATGCATCTCGGAGAGTCATGTGGCCCTGATTGATTTCAGAACCTGTATTGTCCATTCGGATAATGTTACTATTTATGAGGGTATGTCCCATTCTAAAGGCCGCAGCACTAAATACATTCATAATACTCGGATCCATGGATTCTTGGTAACCAGAATATTCAGGTAGATAGACACCTTGAGTAGGAAGCCATTCATAGAAAACAATCGATTGTAGATAGGCCGTGAGATGCTTTCTTGCTGTAAAGAAAATAAGATCATCATTGCCGAACCACTCTGGATGATCATCAACAATCTCATCACATAAGCGATTATGTTCTCTCACAAAAACAGTATGCATCGCGATTAATAAAGGATTTTCATTTGCCCTTACATCTCCTGCGACAAAATACTTCTTTAATTGACCATGAAAATCATCCATGTGTGGAGATGACTGATCAATATTGCTGTTAAATTCTCCGTCCGTAGTATTCCAAGGAAGCAAATCGCCTTCGGAAGTCTTTAACTTACCCGTGCCATCTAATCTTCTCAACCAAAATGCTCTATCGTCATCCGAGCCATATATGGCCGAACCATCAATAAAGGCCGTCACCTCATTGCTATATTGTCTTGGATTACCGATCTCCGTTCCCGTACCTGTAATCGGCAAAGAACGACTCATAGGAATGGGAACACCAGGGCCGAATATTTCATCGTCATTTGGTGTGAGAATCATCATAAACCCGTTCGGGTCGTCAGATACTAAGGAAATGTCGTGATCTAGGAATTGTCCAAAAACCCAAAGAAAATCACTTCGATTTCCTTCATCTTGGAGGTTGCCTTCTTGTGCAAACAAATCATTGCTAATGCTCCGTGGATTAGCACGCAACAAACCTCCTGGCTCGGAAAAACCGTCACTAAATCCGTTAGTCGAAAACTGAATTAAGGGTGCTCCAGTAGAGCCTTTACCATCAGGGTGATTTAACGAACCATCAAAAGAACGAAAGTCCTGTCCGTAGACAAGAACACTTAAGCTCAATAATAAAATCGTCATCAATACGCCTCGCATATCAAATTTCATTTATGTTCTGGGTTCGCTCGATTACTATATAACCAAGCGCAAATATAGATAAATACCTCCCAAATAAATTGTCAAAAACAACTCAAGATTTGGGTAAAAAACGCATTAAATCTTTATTTAATGCATTATTTAAAGCTCTGGGCAACAGTGAGATAAATACTTAGAAAACTTATATACAAGATTTTTCTATATTGACCTCAGTGTGCCGTTACCATGTATATCTAAAAAATCGTGCCAATTATGATTTATATTATATTTTTTTGTAATATTTTAATTACTTAAAATCAATATTTTCTGTTTCATATTATTTTTTTATGTAATGCGTAAATAAAAATTTCCTTGTTTTCTCTAGGACTTTTTACAAGGGTTTATTAGAAATCATAAAATATTTAAACTCTTTACCGCTTTAAGAATTGTGATATTTTCTAGACGTGAATTGTAAGTTTTCAAATTCTAAGGGTAAAATGTTAAAACTCTTGATTTTAACAATTTTAATCGGTTTCCCGATTGTAATCCACGCTCAATGGAAGGATCTCAGCAATTTGAAATCAAAGAAAATAGCCCTCATATCAAATTCCCGAGTTGAATTAGATTCATTAACAATTGTTCCTAACTCCATTTTCTTTCGCGAAAGCGAAACCACGCAGATCGACTATTCCGTTGAAAACAATATTCTGATAATTAACTCAGTAAAAAACCCTATTGATTCTATTCTTGTGGAATTTAGAGTGTTACCTATCAACATTGAGAAAAAATACAGCCTCTTAGACAGCTCACAATTGACTAAAAAAGATAAAGCCATATATATTGGCTATGATTATAGTCCAGACCCGACTCTTGAAGAGGATCAGATCATTGCTCACAAGGGTCTTGATTATGACGGCAGTTTTTCTCGTGGTCTCTCTGTAGGAAATGCCCAATCCCTACTCCTCAATTCCAATTTTAATCTTCAGTTAGCAGGTGATTTAGGTAACGATATAAACATTAGAGCGGCCATTTCAGATGACAACATTCCAATTCAGGCCGAGGGAAACACCCAACTGCTTCAAGAGTTTGATAAAGTATTTATAGAGGTTTCACGGAAAAATAATAGGGTAATTGCTGGGGACTTTGAAGTCAGAAAACCGAATAGTTACTTTATCAATTATTTCAAAAAGCTCCAAGGTCTTGGATTTGAAAATCGGACGACTTTTGATCCTGATCATCACTTAAGCACCAAAGCCAATTTTGCGGTAGCCAAAGGAAAATTTGCCCGCGTAACACTCAATACCACTGAGGGAAATCAAGGCCCTTATAAACTACAGGGATTAAATGGTGAGCTGTTTATCATTGTGTTATCGGGCTCCGAGCGTATCTATCTCGATGGCCAAGAATTAACCAGGGGCCAGGATAATGATTATGTTATAAATTATGACAGATCAGAGATTACTTTTACTCCTAAAGTCCTGATAAACAAAGATATACGTATCATCGTAGAGTATGAATACAGCGAAAGAAATTATTTAAGATCGTTGTATACCATAGAATCTGCTTATCATCGAAAAAACTTAGATGTCCGATTTAATTTCTTTTCACAACAGGACAGTAAAACCACTACTGGACAAATAGAATTAAATCCAGAAGATGTCAGCATTTTACAAAATAGTGGGGATGATCCTAGTCAGGCTGTACGGACGGGGTTTCGACAAATCGCAGATGATGTCATAACAAATGAAAATCTATATACCCTTCGTGAAAATCCATTAGATCCTGAATTAGATTCCATATTGGTATTCTCTACCGAAGAATCTGATATTCGATATTCAGCGAGATTTACTGAAGTTGGGCTTGGAAATGGCGATTATATCATTGACGATATGGCTTTCGCCAATGGTCGAGTCTATAAGTATGTAGGGCCTTCAGAAGGAAATTTTTTACCCATAATCCAACTCATTGCTCCAGAGCAATCCCAGATGATTTCTGTGGCTGCCGATTACAAATTTTCAAAGAATTGGACGGTCGGTTCCGAACTAAGCCTGACAAATACAGATTTAAACCGCTTCTCGGACGTCGACAACGGAGACAATCAAGGTCTTGGTGGTCATTTTAAAATCCAACATCAACTAAATCCTGAAAAAACGTCACGATGGAACATTCTATCATATGGCGAAATTGAAACTGTTTCGAGAAATTTTGTCCCATTGAACCCTTATCGCAATCAAGAATTTAACCGGGATTGGAACGTAGATCGAGATACTAAATCCAGAGAAAACATCCTCAAAATGGGATCTATTTTTAATTATGGCTCTCGAGCAAAAATAGGTTATAATCTAAACAGTTTTACGAGAGACGATTACGAGGGTTGGAGACATCTCATCGACGGTACCTATCTAGATAGTACCTATCAGGCCACAGCAAATCTCAGTCTTGTAAGTACGTCCAGTAGTTTTGAGAAAACAGAGTTTGTTAGGCCCACCGTGGAAGCATCTAGAAAAATTCCCTTTGGCGAAAGCCAAATAGGACTCTTTTATCAAGCCGAACGCAATGAGCGCCGTGATGCAAGTACTGACGAGTTAAAACCCACAAGTTTTGCTTTTAATCGACTAAATCTATTTCTTAAAAATCCAGAATCTAGTACGTTTCACTATCTAATCAGTGGAAATAGACGTGTCGATGACCTTCCTTTTCAGGATAGTTTAATAAGAGCAAATTCTGCTAATGAATTTGTCCTCAACACACAAATAAAATTATCCAGTCGATCCAATTTACGGACCAATTTTACCTATCGCGATTTAAATGTGGCGAATACCGAATTAACGGAAGAAACTCCTCGGGAGACCTATTTAGGTCAAGTAGACCTCAACCTCAATATTTTAGACGGTGGAATTCGATCCCAAACAAGTTATTTAATCCAATCAGGACAGGAATTAAAACAGGAGTTCGAATATGTACAAGTAGAACAAGGTCAGGGGAATTTTATTTGGGTTGATTATAATATGGACAGTCTAAGGCAACAAAATGAGTTTGAATTGAGCCAAGTGGATACTGCAGATTATCTAAAAATCACCGTATTTAACAACGAGTTTATTAGGACGAATTCCTTAGGAATTAACCAGAGTTTACGTCTTGAATGGCGAAATATCCTTGGGAGAAAAAGAAAAAATACTTGGCAGAGATTTGTAAAACGCTTTTCAAACCTTCACAGCCTTAGAATAAATCAAAAAACAAATATTGAAAACGTCGATCGAGGATTTGAACCCTTAAAATTTGATATCCAAGATAGCTCTTTGGTTTCTTATAATTCTTTCGTTAATAACACCCTGTATTTTAATAGATCAAATCCCACATTTGACGCCCAATTAAGTCAAAATTTAAACAACAATAAATTTGTACAAATAACTGGCTTTGAGGCTAGATCTTTAGAGGAGTATACCGCTAGATTTAGGTGGAGTCCAGTGTCTCACATAGATCTTATTATCGAAGGAAATACTGGTGTGAAAATTTCGGATTCTGAAGTCTTTGATGAACGAGATTTTTCGATTCGCTCGTTGAGTTTTTCGCCAGAGATAAATTACCGTCCTACCCCCAGTTTTAGAATTAAAGGAAGATATAGCCTCATTGAAAAGGATCAACAGATAAATCTAAACGAAACCCTTCGAAGCCATGATATGAGTATGGAGATTGATCTTAGACGTGCCACGACATCAAGTCTAAATTCGAGCTTTAGTTTTGTAAAAGTAAATTTAGAGGGAGCCACGAATACTCCTGTTGCTTTTGAGTTGTTAAATGGGCTTCAAAACGGTCAAAACTACCTATGGCGTTTTGCGTATACGAGGCGATTAAACAATGCCGTCGATTTTATTCTGGATTATGAAGGGCGTAAAACAGGAGATTCTCCAGTCGTACATATAGGGCGGGCACAAGTAAAAGCCAGCTTTTAAGGATTTTATCGCCCTCAAGACCATCTCATCGATAACATAAGCAGTAAAATACTGTTAATCAATTAAATTTGTTCCTGCACTTAAATCAAACGCGATGAAATTTAGATTAACTCTACTGTTTGCTCTTTTTTCATTCTTTGGCTTTAGCCAAAGTTGGACACACATTGACGAAAGTCAAATCCAATTATCTGAAGACCAAGAACGACAGATCATCCCCACTGAATACAAAACCTACCAATTACATATCGAACAATTTCAAGAGGCACTTAAATCTGCCCCTGATGAATTTATAAACAATCGAAAAGAAAAGGATGTGCTCATTGAGTTGCCGATGCCAGATGGACGACTTGAATCGTTTAAGTTCTTTCGCTCAGAAGTTATGGAAAAGCCATTATCCGAAAAATATCCAATGATAAAATCTTATAAAGGATATAGTATAGATAGAACAAAAATCGCACGGATTAGTATAAGTCCCTATGGATTTTACGGAAGTATACGAACCCACGAAGGGCCAATTTATATTGATCCGTATGCAGATAATCAGACCGATTATTATATAAGTTATTTTACTAAAAATCACAGGCCAGATGCCTCCACGAATACGAGTTGTGGAACGAAAGGCTCATCGCTTGACCCAAATGATGTTATTCCGGGAGAAAATTTTGTGGATTTTAGGTCTCCGACGGATGTTTTACCGTTGAGAACCTATCGGTTTGCCTTGGCATGTACTGGTGGTTGGGGTCAGTTTCAATCAAGTGTGGAATCCGCACTTGCTAAAATGGTCACGGGTACTAATAGATTAAATCTCATTTTTGAAAGTGAAATGGGCATTAGATTATTGTTGCTAGGAAATAATGATCTATTAATTCACCTAAATCCAAATACTGATCCATATCCAAATAATCAATCAGGAACGAATCAGGAATTCCCAAATTGGCAACAAGGTTGCCTTTATACTAACACGGGAGTAGTTAATGGTATCGTTGGTTTTACTAACTATGACATTGGTCATATCTGGTCCAATTGCTCTGATACAGGCGGAGTTGCTTTCTTAGGTTCTGCTTGCAATAACAATAAAGGTGGAGGTGTTACGTGTATTGGAGGCAATTCAAATGTCACGAACGTTGTAGTCAATATTACTGCACATGAATTAGGTCATCAATTTTCTGCCAATCATAGCTTTAACCATTGCGATCAAGACAACGAAAACATAGGGACTGGATTTGAACCGGGCTCAGGATCGACAATTATGTCCTATGCAGGTTTATGTGGTCCGCAAAATGTTCAAGGGTTTAATGAAGACAATTTTAATGTGGGATCGCTTCAAGAAATGGTTCAATTTACACGTATAGGGTCTGTACAATGTGCGGAAGAAATAGAGACTACGAATAACGAACCTACAGCGACTATTCCGCTTGATGACGACTTCTACATACCAATAGAAACGCCATTTGAAATGACGGGTATTGGAGAAGATGAAGACGAAAACGATGTTCTCACCTATAGTTGGGAGCAATATAATTTTGGACCGCTTTCGGACCTTGGAGTGCCCATAGCTAATGCACCAAGTTTCAGAGTATTCTATCCAAGTGAAAATCCAACAAGAGTATTCCCACGTATTGATAAGATCATAAATAAGACTTTTGAAAAAACAGAGGTTCTACCGACCTATTCTAGGAATTATAGGTTCCGATTTGTCGTAAGGGATAATAACGAAGAGGCCGGTGCCATCGCATGGGACGAAGTAGAATTTAATGCCGTCGCAGAAGCAGGACCATTTTTAGTGGATTACCCAAATTTTGGTGAAAACTTTGAAGTTGGTCAAACCATCGAAGTCGTATGGGATGTGGCCAATACGGATGTAGGTCCGATAAACTGTGAAAAAGTAGACATCTTCCTGAGTACGGACGGTGGTTTTACTTATCCCATTCAACTGGCAGGGAACGAAGATAATGATGGTTCTGCTGAGGTGATTGTACCTTTAGCATTAGGAAATCAGAACCGTGTAAAGGTTAAAGCGAGAGATAATATCTTCTTTGATATCTCGGATTTTAACTTCATTATCGACGAGCCTTCTACTCCAGGTTTTTATTATGAGATGCAGGATTTTACTGCGGACGTCTGCTTGCCAGAAAGTGTGAGTTATGGAATCAATACAGCAGGTTTTGGAGGTTTTACGGATAATGTTCATTTTGAAGTTATAGGAGGATTACCGGAAGGTGCTGTGGCCACTTTTGTGCCAAATGATGTGGCTCCTTCTGAATCAACCGCATTAAACATTGATCTTTCTAATGTCATAGTCACAGGAGATTTTGAAATTCAGATTGAGGCTACTGCAAATGGTGCAAGCTCTATTCAACGGACTGTGGAATTAAAGACTACCGGGACAGATTTTTCTAGTTTAGCGACTGTTTATCCGGAGCAAGGTCAGGCAGGAACTGAGAGCTTACCAACGTTTAGTTGGACTACCGTCCCAGATGCATCTAGCTATACAATTGAGGTATCTACGGATCCTAATTTTGGTTCAAGCAATATCATTTACGAAGAAAATATTACGGATACTTTCTTTGTATCTAATTTCATTTTAGAAAATAGCACACTCTATTATTGGCGAGTCAAAGCTCAAAACAAATGCCTTGATGGAAATTTCACAGAAATACGAGCTTTCGGATCTCAAGCATTGAATTGTAACGAAATTGAAGATGTAAATCTACCGCTGAATATATCGCAATCTGGTACTCCCACAATAGATGCAGATTTTGTGATCACCGCTATGGGTGAAGTACAGGAAGTGGTGGTAAAACGGGTAAAGGGTGGCCATCAAAAGGTAAGTGACCTTCGTGCAACTTTAATAAGTCCTGCAGGGACAGAGGTATTATTATGGAACAAGAAATGTGGAAACTTATCCAATTTTGATTTAGGCCTTAATGACTCCTCTCCTACCCCTGTCCAATGTCCTCTAACAGGTGGACCTGTATACAAACCAGAAGAATCTCTTTCGATACTTGCTGGTGAAGAAATAACTGGAGTCTGGAAAGTAAGAATCGAGGATACAGCAAGTGGAAATGGGGGCACGTTCCAAGAAGCAACCTTGGAAATTTGCTCGAATGCCACGGTAGACAACCCAGTGCTCATTAATAATAATGTATTAGGTGTTCCTCCAAACGGGGCAAATCCTATTATGACCGAACTACTCTTAACAGAAGACCCCAATAATACGGCCTCTGAATTAATTTATACGGTTGTTCAACTGCCTTTGGAAGGTGATCTCTACTATAATTCTGATGTTTTAACTGTTGGTAGTCAGTTTTCTCAAGAACTGATCAATCAAGGCAGGATTCGTTATCGCCACAATGGAGGAAGTTTAACTGAAGATCACTTCTTATTTACTGTCGTTGACGGAGAGGGAGGTTTTATTGATATTACTCAATATGACGTGCAAATTGATGAGTCATTTACAAGCCAGGTCCAGGACATAGATCGTTTAAACAACATCCGTGTTTTCCCTAATCCAGCATCGCATCACATACAAATAGAGGTTTTAAACATGTCAATTCAAAATCTTGACATTAGGCTTTATGATATGGTAGGTCGACTCGTACTTAACCAAAAAAATCAGAGTAATTCGGATATTATACAAACGACTGACATAACAAACGGTACTTATATCTTAGAATTAAATTTAAATGGTCAACGCTACCAAAAGCGGGTGATTGTTTCTAAATAAATTTTAAATAGAATAAATTCAGAAAGCTCTGAGAGATTATCTCAGGGCTTTCTTTTTTATGACAAAATAAAGGGATTGCAATACCCCTCTCAAGGCAAGAAAAACCATCATCGCAATCCAAATATTATGAGCTGAGGATTCGATTCCTCCCAACCCGTAATAGACAATAAAAAATACTAAGAAGCTTAAAAGCATGGTGTGAAACATACTTCGAGATGCGGTCTGTCCGATATAAATTCCATCCCAGATGTAACAGGCAAACCCGACAATGGGAAGAATGAGCATCCAATTTAAATACTCTATTGAAGCTAAAATCACGGTGTCATCATCTGTAAAAATTTCTACTAGTTCGGTACCCCAGATAGCATAAACTAAACTATAGCATATGGCAAAAACTCCGCCCCATAACAAACTTAATTTTATGGCCTTAAAATAGTTAGTATCATCGTTTGCGCCGTAGTAGCGACCAACTAAACTCTCGGCGGCATAGGCAAACCCATCCACGCCATACGACATCCAATTGAGAAATTGTAACATAACTACATTTACCCCTAAGACGATTAATCCAGCTTTCGAAGATTGGCTATAAAAGAAAAGAAAAACACTTGTCAGACAGATTGTCCTCAAAAAAATATCTCGATTGACCATTAAAAAGCCTTTCATGGATTCCCAATCGATTTTAAAGCTTTGGATCGCCATTTCAAAATAGCTCTTATAGCGATTATACAGAAAAACAAAGGCTAAGGCTAAACCAGAATACTGCGCAATCACTGTTCCCCAGGCGGCACCAGCAATTTCCCAATCAAAGTAAAGAACAAGAAGTGCACTCAGTATGATGTTGACCAGATTTAAAAAAATGGTCAGAATCATAGGAATGACTGCATTTTGCATCCCAAAGAACCATCCAAACATAGCGTATAGACAAAGAGTCGCTGGTGCGGCTACCATTCGTATCCTGTAATATTCAAATACTAAAGCATCCTGCTCGTAAGCCACATTTAACAGATATCGCATTAAATCATAAAACGGATTGAGTAATAGAAGAACAGTTATGGCTAAACCCAATGCTAAGAAAACAGCTAGTTTAAGCATGCGAGAAATATCTTCATCTGACTCTCTACCATAAGCTTGGGCAGTCATTCCAGTGGTACCCATCCTAAGAAACCCAAAATTCCAATAAATGAAATTAAAAACCATACTTCCTAAGCCTATCGCACCCAAATGGATCATCGATAAGTGACCCATCAATATAGTATCCACCGTGGACAATAATGGCACAGATATATTCGATAATATATTTGGGATAGCTAACTTTAGTATATTCTTATTCATCTCCACTACCCTAGGTTTATACGATCTTGAAGGTCGTTATTTTTGGCGAAAGCCAAATCATTCATATTAGATTTAATCTTAATGTAATTGGTTAACTTTGTCTGAAGATCAGACTTCAATTAAAACTTATGAGTCTTATTAGGGTAGGTATATTTTTTGGTGGACCATCGCGTGAAAGAGAAATATCATTCGCAGGTGGTAGGACTGTATATGATAATCTAAATAAAAGTCTTTTTGAGCCTATACCAATTTTTATGGATAGCCATAAACGCCTGATAAAATTGAATTGGCAATACATTTACAAAGGGACCATAAGAGACTTCTACCCACCCATAAATCATATACCAAAGACTAAAAATCAATTTCAAATTTACATCGAGAGTCTCGGCAAACTTTCTGATGAGGCCTATGACCAATTAATTCAAGAAGTCGGTACGCCCTTAAATTATGCTGAACTCAATCAAGAAATCGATCTGGCCTTCCTTGCTCTTCATGGGGTTTACGGCGAAGATGGACAATTACAAGGCATTCTCGAAAGCATGCGCATCCCTTATACTGGAAGTGATATTTTCTCTTGTGCCGTGGGAATGAACAAAGCCTTACAAAAGGATTTAATGAGGCATGGAAGATTCACAGTCCCGGCTTTTGAGGTAATCAAAAAACATGAGTGGACTTCCGAAAACAAATCGTATTTCTATGATAAAATCAGAAATAATGTAGGATCATCCGTAGTTATTCGCCCGGCTAATCAGGGAAGTTCTATCGGTGTGTCAATTTCACATAATATCGATCAGACGACATTTGAAAACTTAGTGGATAACGCTTTTTTTAGACAAATTATCCGATCGGATGACTGGTTAAATCTAAATGATGAGCAAAAAGTGCAGGAGGTTCGACGACTATCAGATTTACGGGATGGTTTAGGGTTTCCGATGAGGCATAAGTCTAGTATATTTTTTCATCCAGAACAACTTTTATCTCATTTGGATTTGACTTTCGTCAATGGAGAAAAATCTATCGAACTCATAAGTATTCATAGCGAGCAAGAGGTGATTGCTGAAGCATTTATTGAGGGTAAAGAATTTAGTTGTATTGTCATTCGAAAAGAAGATGGAAGCTCCATAGCACTTCCTCCTACTGAAATCGTCAAAGGAACAGAGGTTTTTGATTATCGATCGAAATATATGCCGGGTTTATCTCGCAAAGTAACTCCAATAGATCTTCCTGATGAAAGCATTCGTGCGATACAATCAGAATGTGAAAAATTATTCGAATTCCTTCGTTTTAAAGTATATGCCCGCATTGATGGATTTATTCAGGAGGATGGTACGATCATATTAAATGATCCGAATACGACCTCTGGGATGCTACCATCGAGTTTCTTTTTTCATCAAGCTGCAGAGATTGGTTTAAATCCCTCACAGTTTTTGACCTTCATAATTAGAATGTCCATCCAAGAGAGGGTACAGAATAGTTTAGACATGCCTGAAGCTTTTAAATTATTACGTGTTCTGGATGAGCAAATGACTGCATTAAAACAAGCTTCAGAAACGAAGAAAAAGACAGCCGTAATTTTGGGCGGTTATAGTTTTGAAAGACATATTTCTGTGGAAAGTGGTCGAAATATTTACGAAAAACTGGCTAGCTCTACCAAATATTCTCCCGTACCTATCTTTCTGATGAGAGAAGGATCCGATCATAGTCTGTGGAAACTTCCGATAAATTTATTGCTCAAGGATAATGCAGATGACATCAGAGACAAAATTCTTCATTACAAAATTCATCCTGTCGTTGAAGAGATAAAAAATAAATGCGTAGACATCACCTCAAAGTACTCTGATCAAAATCATTTAGGATATCCAAAAAGAATAACTTACCAAGAGTTAGCTGAGGAATTTGATATGGCATTTATAGCCCTGCATGGCAGACCCGGTGAGGATGGAACAGTGCAATCTCGTTTAAAAGAACTTAAGATTCCTTATAATGGCTCAGATCAAAATAGTGCATGTATTACGATCGATAAATTTGAGACGTTACAAAAATTAAAAACCCATGGTTTTGAGGTAACCGAACAATACCTTGCCAAAAAAGAGGATTATCTGACTGACGCAGATGCTTTCCTAGAATACATAGAGAAAAAATTTAAATATCCGTTTATTGCTAAGCCGGTTGATGATGGATGTAGCTCGGCTGTCGCCAAAATTAAAACACGAAGCGAACTGACAAGTTATATCAATCTTATGTTTCGTGACGATCCTGAAAATGTTTTGAGTGAAGATCGGAAGTCTCTAGGCATCAGTGACAAAGATGAATTTCCTGCAAAAAGTACAATACTTTTTGAAGCACTAATTAATGCTAAGGGCGCCCCACATTTTATGGAAATAACCGGCGGACTAATTACTCATAAGGAAGGCGATAAAATAAAATACGAACTGTTTGAACCTTCAGAAGCTTTGGCGACGGATGATATTTTAAGTTTAGAAGAAAAATTTTTAGCTGGTGAGGGACAAAACTTAACACCTGCAAGATTTGGGACCCTCACAGGAGATTATAAGTCCATAGCAGATCAAGTTAAAAATACGCTTCAGTCTGCGGCGGAGATATTAGATGTGAAAGGCTACGCGCGAATTGATGCATTTGTAAGAATCTGGCCAGATAATAAAGTGGAAACAATCATAATTGAAATAAATTCGTTACCAGGAATGACACCGGCGACTTGTATTTTTCACCAGTGCGCTATTAATGGCTATAAGCCCTATCAGTTTATAGACAAAATTTTGGAATTTGGTGCTGCTGAACTTGAAGAGGCTTAGTTTCGTTGTATTTTTAGATTTAATCTATCTGTTTTGACATTAAAGAAATTTCTTAAACACTTATTGCTAATTGCTTTATTCGTAGCATTAGTTCTTTTTCTAGTCTTTACTTGGCTTGGTTTCTATACGAATCATGGTCAAGAGCTTGAATTACCGGAATATATTGATCAGCATATTGACGAAGCCGCGAAGGACGCAGAAGATCGATCCTTTAAGATAATTGTTAATGATTCCATTCATATTGTTGGTCAACCAGGAGGACTTATAAAAGAACAAAATCCAAAAGGGGGTTCTAAAGTAAAAGAGAATCGAAAAATATACGTAACCGTCACAAAATATAATGCCGATAAAATTAAGGTCGGCGATCTACCAGAGCTTTATGGTAGAGAATTTAATAGAAAGCAAAAAGAACTGGCGTATAAAAGTATAAACGCCGTAATAAAAAGCAGAAGATATGATCCAGGAGAACCGGATCATATATTAGAGGTGTGGTATAAAGGCCAACAAATTATAGGGCGTTCTACAAATCGTAAAAATGTCGAAATAAACATTGGGGACACCCTAGAATTCGTCTTAAGTAGTGATGGCGGTGCGGAAATTACTGTCCCAGACATCACTTGTATGACATTAAGTGAAGCACGTTTCCTTTTAGAGTCTAATAAAATTCAGTTGGGAAAAATTATTCAAAATGGGGACATTAACGATCCAGAGGAAGCATATATCATGAGCCAATCTCCTTCTCCCGGCATTACACAAAAAATCACCATGGGTGATGCCATCAATGTGACAATTAGTGAATCTAAGCCAACTGGTTGCTAATGAAAGATATCGATGTCATTGAATTAAAAACAAAAATGGATCAAAAAGCCAATTTTGTTTTGATCGATGTAAGAGAACCAATGGAACATGAGACCTTTAATATCGGAGGAAAGCTCATTCCATTAGGATACGTTTTACATAACTTAGAAGAACTGGAAGTGCATAAAAATGACGAAATAGTTGTTTACTGTCGTTCAGGAATGCGGAGTGCTACAGCTAAAAAAATGCTCGAAATGAATGGTTTTACCCACGTTCGGAATCTAGAAGGTGGAATTTTAAAATGGATAGAAAGCTTTCACCAATAAGATTTTTAAGAATTCCTTAACCAATTTCCGTTACCTACTTTAAAATCCAAAGTCTAAAAAGGCGTGCTATCGCGCTACACTATTTTGTGTAATTAATTAAACTAAATACAGACGTAATGGATGGTTTTAAAGTAATTGATGAAATCCAAAAATCCCTACAAAACACTTTTGGAAAAATAGGCGACTTCCTTCCAACACTTATAAGCGCATTAATTATCCTTATCATAGGATGGATTATTGCTAAAATTATTAAGTGGGCCCTATTGAAACTATTGAGAGCGGTTAAAATCGACAACGTCGCTGATAGAGTTGGAATCAATGGATACCTTGCTAAAGGTGGAATCCGTAAAAAAAGTTCTGGCTTAATCGCCACTTTAGGTTATTGGACAGTAATGTTTACTGTACTAACCATGTTCTTCAACACGCTTGGGTTAGATGTAGTATCTAATTTATTAACTGAGGTAATTAGTTATATCCCGAACATTATCATTGCGTGTCTTTTATTAATCGTAGGTATGTACCTTGCAGAATTTGTTAGTGGTTTAGTTGTTGGTGCCTTAAAAGGTGGTGACTTCGAAAATCCAGAATTTGTAGGACGAATTGCTTACGGTGCTGTGATGTTCTTCACAATTGCATTGGTTTTAGACCAATTAGGTATCGGTCAAAACATTGTTAATACCGTTGTTACTGTTATAATGAGCGGTGCGGGGTTAGCTTTTGCTATCGCATTCGGTCTTGGTGGAAAAGATTGGGCAGCCGGTATTATGAACAAATACTTGAAAAAGTAAACAGCTTAACACCCATAAATACCAAAGGTGCTTTTGATATCAAAGGCACCTTTTTTATTTCTAATAACCTGACTATAGATCTTTCGTATTGATGTGTAATAATTCTTCGAAAGTATTTGTACGGGGTTCTTTGGGAGGCAGGTACAGCATCTCCTATTAAGAAGCTATTTAAATAGCTTATAGGATTAATACCTTAAAAATTGAAAAAATAACCAATACACCAAACATTAACACATGCTCTAAAACTTATTCTTCCACATCATCGATTCTACAGGACGAATCGTCCTCTCGTTATACTTAGCGTTCTTCTTTTTATTGTAAAAATTATCAATATCACCATCCACTTTAAAATAGATTAACTGACCGATGGGCATGCCAGCATAAATTCTTACGGGTTGTACACAAGAAATCTCTAAAGTCCATGTGTTACAAAACCCCACATCCCCTTTTCCCGCTGTGGCATGAATATCAATTCCCAATCTCCCAACGGAAGACTTCCCCTCAAGAAAAGGAACTGAATTATGAGTCTCTGTATATTCCTCTGTGACGCCCAAATAAAGAATACCAGGTTCGATTACATACCCTTCCTCCCCTATTTCAATGTGATTCACTTCATTATGTTTTTTAGCATCAAGTAAATGATCCTTATATGTGGCGAGAAATTTTCCTAAATGCACGTCATAGGAATTAGTCCCTAAACATTCTGGGCGGTATGGTTCGATAACAATCTCTCTGGATTCAATCGAACTTCTGATTTGAGTATCTGTAAGAATCATAACAATGCTTGTCGAACAAAAGTAGCATTTTCTGCATGTCCTTATTAGTCAGTAAATGCAATATTCTTCGCATTTTCGTAAAATGCCTTTTTTCTTAAAACGTGAACTTCCAAATAAGGGTGAAATTGGACTTTGGCGAATCGACGAAGATCAAGACTATTTCTTAAAACGTATGGACTTGTTTCCAGAGGAACAGAAATATTTCGGTACGCTTAAAGGAAGGAGACCCCTAGAATATTTGGCAAGTCGTTATCTGCTTCATTTGATGTCAGGACGACGTGTTCGCGCCGCTTGCCTCAAAGATGATAAAGGCAAACCCTACCTTAAAGACAGCAATTATCATATATCTTTTAGTCATTCACATGATTTTGTGGCCGTGATTGCCTCTCCGGATCCAGTTGGTGTGGATATTCAAAAACTTGTCCCTAAAATCAGTCGAATAACTCACAAATTTATTTCAGAAAAGGAATTTAAAATGATTCGTTCGGAGAATGAATTAGATTATTTCCACATCTTATGGGGTGCTAAAGAAAGCTTATTTAAAGTTTATGGAAGAAAAGAAGTAGATTTTAATAGACATCTGTTTATTGATTCGTTTAACTGGAGTAATCCAGAAACATCCTTTACTGGTTATGTAAAAAAGGAAGATCACATTTCATTACATCACATGACTGCTTTAAAAATCGAAAATTACATGTTAGTCTACTCAGTTCAATCAGAACCTCATGAAAATTAAAATCCTATTTCTCGCACTTATCATGGGTGGCATTTCTTGTCAGCCAAAACCAGAAAAAAATCCTACTCCAAAAGAAAACGGAACCCTCCCTGATTCTTTTGTAGAATTTTACATTCAATTTCATACTGATAGCGTATTCCAATTAGAGCACATTGTTTTTCCACTCGAGGGCATCCCTCAAATTGATTCCACTTCCACTGAAGAATCTCTTGAAAATTTTAAATGGTCTAAGGAGGATTGGGTTATCCATAAAAACATCACAGAGACAGAATCCTACTTTAAAAAAGAATACAGCGAATTTGCTGGCATGATTAACGAACGTATTTATCATCAAAACAATCAATTCGAAATGATTCGTCGTTTTGCTAAAATTCAGGATGAGTGGCATCTTATTTATTATGCCGCTTTAAATCAAGTGAACTAGTAATAGTTTGTTTCTAGCAGATGATTTGTGACGTAATCTTTGACTCCAGCCTCTAAATTTTTAAATCGCGATTTATAACCAGCACCTTTTAATTTAGACATATCTGCTTCTGTAAAGTATTGATAGGTGTCTCTAATGTCTTTTGGCGTGTCTATAAACTCAATAT
>JAHDBE010000224.1 GCA_020630555.1 Saprospiraceae bacterium | reverse complement strand
ACTCACAATCTGTAGAATGCAAGAGCAAAACGAATACATTCGAGATGGTCTCTTTATCATTAAAGTCTAAAGATTCTGAATCTAATAACTCATCCATTGTTCGTCTATTCTCTTCATCATATCTCTCTTGCACCTTAGGCCTCTGTACTCGATCTGGAATACGATACCACTGGTCTTTAAGCATGACGTTCGAAAGTTTGAGTTGACCTATTTGATGAGCCATGGTAGAATCCTGTTTTATATAGCCGCATTGAATACATTGCGAAATAAAAAAATCGAAATCGACATCTAAAGGATAAGGTTTACTATAACGTCTTTTAGGTCTATCGTTTGGTTTTACATATTCAAGGGAAGGAAGAATTAATTCATTACAAAAACCGAGACTGTCCGATTTATAAATCTCTTTAAGCTTGTTAACAACATCAATGTTCTTCCTTTGACCCAATTTAAATTCTAAATCTAGGACATAGCTATTGAGCTTACTCGAATTTGAATAACTACAATGCTTTTGGTACTTAGATAAAGAATCGCTGAAATTGAAATTTTCTATTTCTCCTGTCCTTATTCGTTCATGAATAAACCATGGCAACTGCGAATCATCAAAACTATCTTTCTGACAAGAAATAAAAATCAGCAGTAGTAAGAAGTATTTAAAATTTTTATATACCATGTGTAGATCATTAATTACCCTTGACCCTTTTGATCATAAAGTCATCAGTATCCTTTAACGAAGGTTTAATAAATGTTCACGTTTATAAAATAGACTATGTTTTTAAAACGCTTTGTGAAGTCAATTTATTAAATTAAGAAGCAATTCTATTTGAACACCTTCTTTGGGTTTACACCAAAGCTTAAAAACTAAGTCATGATAATATTCGGCACAAGAGGGATTACATCCACGGTTAAGCAAGGTCAGTTTTGCTGTCCACAATGCGCAACGGATAAAAACTACAAGCATAAAAAAGTAACTCGCTTCTTTACCTTATATTTCATCCCTCTCATTCCATTGGGAAGTGCAGGAGAATATGTAGAATGCCAAAGCTGTAAAGGGACCTTTGTTACAAGAGTCTTAGAATACAATCCGAAGCTAAGTCAGAATAGTTTTCAATCTGAATACGAGAAAGCGATGAGACATTCTATGATTTTAATGATGCTTGCAGACGGAGAAATCGATGATAAAGAACTTGAAATTGTGCTTCAAATAATAAATAAGTTTGGGCACAATGATATGACCATGACTGAACTCACTGATTATGTCGATAAAGTGCAATCAGAAGGTGAACCCGTGGGTACCTATTTAAAAAAGATCGCTCCTTCTTTGAACGAACATGGAAAGGAAGTTATAATTAAATGCGCCGTTGCAGTTGCAGGTGCCGATGGACACTTTGACGATTCAGAAAAACTACTTATAGGGGAAATGGCTCAGGCCATGGAAATGTCTAATTCTCATTTAAAAGGAATTCTGGCTGAATTGGCTAATCCGGAACCTTCATTTTCGGAAAACTAAGTATTTAGCGATAATTTGCTTGAACATTTAATTCTATATTCGCATTAGATTCATAGAATTATTTGTCGAAAAATGGAGCAAGAAATCAAGGGCATCTTAGAAGACCTTCAATTACGCGTTACTTCCATGCGTAAAGAGGTATTATCCGTTTTTTTGAACAAGAAAGGAACCGCTTTATCAAGTAAAGAAATAGAGCACTCTCTAGAAAATGCCGATAGAATCACACTTTACCGAACTTTAAAAACATTTGAAGAAAATGGCGTGATTCACGAAGCTGTCGACGGCAGTGGCACAATAAAATATGCTTTATGTGACACACATTGTTATGGCCACAAACATAAAGACGAACATGCTCATTTTCATTGTAATAAATGTGACAAAACCATTTGTGTGGACGAAGAAATTCACAAACCCATTTCTATGCCCGCAGGATACATAGTCGATGATATGCACATCGTTCTAAAAGGAACTTGCCCAGATTGTACATCACTTAACAACTAATCTTGGGCTCTTTATCTGAAATAGCCAAAGTCTTTTTCAAACTTGGCGTCTTTGCATTTGGCGGACCTGCGGCTCACATCGCCATGATGTAACAAGAAATTGTCGAAAAACGTTGGTGGATAACAGCATTTCTTAGATTTAATGGGAGCCACAAATCTAATTCCTGGCCCTAACTCCACAGAAATGACCATGCATTGTGGACATGAAAAAGGAGGTTGGAAAGGTCTTTTCGTTGCTGGTGCTTGTTTTATACTCCCCGCCGTGGTACTCACTGGTATATTAGCGCATCTCTATGTGACTTATGGAAATCTTCCAGAGATTGCTCCATTTATTAAAGGCATAAAACCTGGGGTATTGGCTATAATTCTGGCCGCAGTCATAAAACTGGGTAAAAAAGCTATGAAAAACACTGAGCTATTTGTACTTGGGGCATTGGCTCTTTTAGCGAGTTTCTTTCTTGGTTATAGTGAAATTCTTGTCTTGTTGATTAGCGGTGTACTAGGTGGTATTTACTTATATTTAAAAGCTTCGAATACGCAGGAATTACAAAAATTTTCATTGTTGTTTTTTATAAGTAGTACACCCTTAGCAGTCCATATTCCCTCGGTAAAGGTATTAGCTAGTTTCTTAAAAGTAGGCGCCATTTTATATGGGAGTGGTTATGTATTATTTGCTTATCTCGAATCAGAGTTAGTCGCTCCTGGCTTATTAACAAGATCCGAATTAATTGATGCCATTGCAATGGGTCAATTTACACCCGGACCAGTACTGAGCACCGCAACTTTTATTGGTTATCAACTTAATGGAATCACAGGAGCCATAGCAGCAACCATTGGTATATTTCTTCCTTCTTTTTTATTTGTTTGGCTGACAAATCCATGGATTCCAAAAATGCGGGATTCTAGATTCTTATCTGGACTACTCGACTCAGTAAATGCTGCGGCCGTGGCCATAATGCTGAGTGTGTTACTTAAAATGGGTAATGAAGTCTTGGTAGATATTCCTTCACTGGTCATATTAGGACTGGCTTTGTACATCACTTTTTTCCAAAAGAAAATTAGTGCGGTTTGGGTAATAATTATAGCTGCGGTTTTAGGTTATTTATTACCTCTAATTCCTCTCTTTTGATCCTCTGATAAAATAGTATTTTAGCGGCTGATTTGCATTAAAATTATTTTAATATGATAGTCGGCATCCCTAAAGAAACAGTCTCTGGCGAGGCAAGAGTCGCAGCCACTCCCAAAACTGTCAAAAGACTCCTTAAACAAGGCTTCGATGTGTATATTGAAACATTCGCTGGTAAGCATGCTAATATTTCAGATGCTCAGTTTACTGAAGCTGGAGCTTCCATTTTGGCTTCCGCCAAAGAAGTTTATGAAAAGTCTGATATCATCCTTAAAGTTTTAGCACCTCAACTTAATGAAGTTGAATTAATGAAAAGCGGACAGACTTCATTAAGCTATTTAAATCCTGCTCAAAATGAGGAGTTGTTAAAAGCTCTAGCCTCTAAAGGAGTCAACGCCATCGCTATGGATGCCATCCCGCGAATTTCTCGGGCGCAAAAAATGGACGTACTCTCTTCTATGGCCAATATCGCAGGATATCGAGCAGTGGTCGAGGGAGCTAATCATTTCGGAAGATTTTTAAATGGTCAAATCACAGCCGCAGGAAAAGTGGATCCAGCAAAAGTGCTTGTCATAGGAGCGGGTGTCGCTGGACTTGCTGCCATTGGTGCGGCCAGATCACTTGGAGCTATTGTTAGAGCTTTTGATACGAGAAAAGAAGTTGCAGAGCAGATCGAAAGTATGGGAGCTTCATTTCTAACTGTTGAAATTGATGAAGACGGATCTACGGATTCAGGATACTCTAAAGTGATGAGTCAGGCCTTTATCGATGCCGAAATGAAGTTATTTAAAGAGCAGGCCAAAGAGGTAGATATAATTATAACCACGGCTCAGATTCCAGGACGTAAAGCTCCTGAACTGATTCTTGATTACCATGTCGCTGAAATGAAACCTGGTTCGGTAATCGTCGACCTGGCAGCCTCGACAGGAGGCAATTGTACAATGACTAAAAACGGTGAGGTGTACCAGACTGAAAATGGTGTATGGATTTTAGGTAAAGTAAGCCAACTCCCTACTCAAGCAAGTCAACTCTATGGCAATAATCTGTGTCATCTATTAGACGACATGGGCAAAGCTGAAAACTTCAAAATTGACATGGAGGATGACGTCGTTAAAAGGGCCATGGTCACCTATGATGGAAAAGTAAATTGGCCTCCAGAGCCTCTTCCTGTGAGTCCACAAAAACCAAGCCCTGACAATGCAGATGCCAAACAACACGAACCCGTGGCATCAAAAAAGAAAAATGTTGGATTAAGACAAGTTATCTTTTTAGGCATAATTGGAGCCATTCTATATTTACTTGGCTTAGTCGCTCCGCCCGATTTCATGCAGCACTTCACGGTTTTCGTTTTATCTGTATTTATAGGATGGCAAGTGATATGGAATGTATCGCACTCCCTTCATACACCTCTCATGGCTGTGACTAATGCAATTAGTGGTATTATAATCATTGGAGGCCTACTTCAGACTACAGACAATATTTCTGATCCTTTGACGATACTCGCTTTTATAGCTATTCTCGTCGCTAGTATAAATATTGTTGGTGGCTTTGTTGTCACACACCGTATGTTAAACATGTTTAGAAAGTAATTATGATCTCATCTCAAATACAATTAGCTTCTTACCTATTTGCTAGTATACTTTTTATACTTAGTCTAGGTGGATTATCCTCGCAAGAATCTGCTAAACGTGGTGTCATGTATGGCATTGCAGGAATGATCATCGCGATCATTTCTACAGTCCTGGGAGAAGGTGTTTCTGGACACATATATATTATT
>JAHDBE010000223.1 GCA_020630555.1 Saprospiraceae bacterium | reverse complement strand
GTATTAAATAGTAAGCTGTTTAAACAGCTTTTAATACGGCCACCCTCTATCTCCACTTAATCCACCCATTTTATACCCAAATCCTAACAGGCATAACACCGTACATTTTTATCTTATCAAACCCCCATCACCCTCAAAAAAACCAAAGTCGTAAAGTCAAAACGTCCCCAAGTCAAAAAGTCAAAAGTCCAAAAGTCAAAAAGTCCCCAAAAAATCACCCACCCATTTTCTCCTCCAATCTACCTTTTACCCCTTCCCACTCCTCACGAATAATCGAAAAAACAACGGTGTCTCTCATATTTCCCTTCTTATCATATTTATGATGTCTTAAAATACCGTCTTGCTTAGCCCCCAATCGTAAAATAGCACGCCTCGAATTTTCATTGTACCAATGGGTTCTAAACTCGACAGCAATCGCATTACATTCTTCAAAGGCATGCTTTAATAATAAGTACTTGCATTCTGTATTTACTCCAGTTTTCTGGAAGGATTTCGCATACCAAGTGTAACCGATCTCAAGACGTTTATTCACATTGTCTATATTGCAAAAACGTGTCGAACCAATAATCTTTTGACTTTCTTTATGTCGTACTATAAATGGTACCGATTGACTTTCGTCAAATTGATTCAGGGCTGTTTTAATGTAAGATTTTATCGTATTAGAATCTGGTACCGAGGTAAACCAGAGATTCCAAAGTTCACCATCCGATGCCGCTTCAAGCAATTCATTCGCATGTTTTTCTTCGAGTAGTTCTAAGGATACAAGATGACCTTCAATGTTTTTCGTTGTGATCCATTTTTTCATGATCCTATTTACTTTTCTTCTTCTTCAGTTTTAGGCCATGGCCTCCAGGTATAACTTTTATGGACAATCTTCCATGAGCCCTCATATTTGAGTAGTAAAAAGTAATCTGTAAATATTCGCCAACCAGGTATTACAATTTCAACTTTAGCCGTAGCTGCGTCATTTTCATAATCTATAGCAATGATTCGTCCCTGTCGACTTGATTTTTTACCCGGAGTGATGTTAGAAATATAACGCTCTCCAGATCTGACCCAGAGGCTGTCTTTGTCATTTACCGTGTATAAATTGAAGTCAGGATGAAAAGCTTTTCGAAGGCGCTCAGGTTGCCCGTCTCTGGTTCCTTCAATGTAGTCTAATAAGGTAGACGTAATGGCATCGAATTCATCGGCAGTTTTGTTTGCTTGACCAAGAGATACGTTACAAAAACTGAAAACAAAAATTAGTGCTAGAATAGTTAATCTAAATCGATCGTACATTTTGTTAGGGTTTAGTGATGATATTAAAAGTATAAATAAGCCTTGAAAAATCACCTCAATCCCCAATGTTCTTAGGAACGCTAACTATAAAATCTGTTGCAAATTTTCGTTTTCCCTTTCTCCATGTATTTGGCGTAAGCCAAATAATCCAAAACATATCGCCGAAAATGATACTATGGTCATGAACGTACCAGGCACAAAATGAACGAATCCTCCCAAATCCATAAATATGAAATATCCTAGATCTGCAAGACCTCCTACCAATGACGCTAAATAAATAGCGATTTTATTCCCTCGGAAAATATAAAATGCGCAAATCAAAGTAACGAGCCCTATCCAAAATAAATTAAATCCGCGCTGACCAATTATGGCACCAGCGGCTTTAGGATAATTTAATTCGAGACTTGTTCGATCAATGGCATCAGCAATTCCCGCCACCGAAGAAGTGATGTCTTGTGATAGAATCCCTTTCATGGTCATCACACCTGCGAGTATATGGACAGCACCCCAGATGATCCATAAGATACCTGTGACACGAAATAGTAGTTTTGCCGTTTTCATTTTAAAGTGATTTTATAAGCTTTGTATGTAACTCACAATGAGTTCCACACCTTCTTCATCTAAGAGGGTAGTGCCGATAAATGGCATTTCACCCTCACGTATTAATTCTTCAATTTCATCAGATTCTTGAGCAATTCCAGTTTGATTAAATGGGGTGTCGAATCTAAAATCTAATTCTTCATCCGCAGGAATTTCCCAGCCATCGGGATTGTGACAATGCGCACAATTCATTTGTAAATAGGCTCTTGCTCTGTTTGCCAGACTTTGAGAGGTGTCGTTATAATCCGGAATAGTCGGTGCTAGGTCAAGGTTAAAACTATTTAAAACGCCGACAGTTTGTAAATGTGTTATTTGATTAACAGCTATCCCATTTCTAATGACATTTCTATTGATATTTTGAAGTGTCGTACCAAGTGGAATGACTGTGGCATTAGATTGGTGACATGCGATACATTCGTTTTCATCAAGGACATGATAAAGAGTGGATTGCGTATTTCCATTAGAATTCACCCATGACAATTGCACATCTAAACCGCTAAGTTCTAAAGTGGCATCCGTCTGTTCATCATTCCATATGTATGTCGCACTATTCCAAAAATCAGATTCTTTAACTAGAAGTCTTGTTTCTATAATACGTTTACCAAGCGATGGATCTCTATCATCAATGTTGTAGTAAAAGGTCTTAACTAAAATTGTCCCATTTGGAAAAAGTAATTGACCATCTTGAAGCCTAGATATTTGTTCGTTTTCAGGGACTTTAACAAGACGTTGTTTTTTGGCGTAATCGGTAAATAAAATCGAACTTAATTCAAGTTCATGATACTCCGTATTAGGGATAAGTTCGGATGGACTTCCGTCAAAGATGCCATAGGCCGATAATTGGTTTTCGAAAGTAAGAGTGCTTGGCATGTTAAAATCTGGAATTTCAACAGCTCCACCTCCATCATCGCCACAAGAGATCATTAAAAAAGTGAGAGAGAGGAAAATAAAAATGCACAAGGAAATTTTAGCATAAGATTATTTTGAAGACACAATTTAAGCGCGAATAAACACCCACACATTAACATAGATTAAGAAACGCGTTACTATGATTTTTTAGTACGTGATCCTCGAATATGACTTAATCGTTCTGGTGTCACACCCAGGTAAGAGGCAATCATTTTTTGTGGGATTCTTTGCAAGAGCTGTGGATATGTCCTTTCAAAATCTTCGAGTCTTTCGAGTGCAGTCGCACTCATAAGCATTAATATTCGATTTTGCAGAACGGATAATCTTTTGATAAGCTTTGGTATCTCTTTTTCGGAAGCAGGGTTTTTTGGACGAATAACGAGTTCTGAGTCTTCAAGTGCATCTATAAACAAAGTACTTGGTTCGGTCGGGAGACAACTGTCTGCAATGATCCAATTTTCTGGGGCAAACATATATACGTGTTCTTTCCCTTTCGAATCAATCATATAACTGAGCAAGAGTCCTGATTGCACAATATAGACCTGTGTATTGAGTTGGCCTGTGTGTTGAATTATTTCTCCCTTCTTAAAAGACTTGATCGTCATTAAAAATTCGGTTAAGTTTGGATTGAAAAATTAAAGCTATAAAATTTAGAATTGACCTTCGATATAGTACGCTTCAGACCAGAGCTTGGCCAAGCTTTTAAGGATTTAAACTTAGAATGGATCGAGGAATATTTCATTCCAGAAGAATCTGATTACAAATCCTTAAACGATCCTCAGGGTTATGTGATTGATAAAGGTGGTGAGATATTTTTTGCATTATATGACGGAGAGCCTATCGGGGTATGTGCTTTGGCTAAATCCGCGTATCCAGAATACGATTTTGAGTTATCAAAAATGGGAGTACGAAAAGAATTTCAATCTAAAGGTGTTGGAAAAATGCTCTCCAAAAAAGTGATCGAAGAAGCAAGGCTAAGAGGCGGAAAGACAATTTTTCTTGAGAGTAATACCTCGTTAATTCCTGCATTAAAACTCTACGAAAAACTTGGGTTTAAGAAAATTGAAAATTTCGTTTCGGAGTACGCACGTTCGGATATTCAGATGGTACTACATCTTTAAGAACTGATTTTTTTGACGAAAGTCTACTTAAAAACTTCGCTCCATCCTTCTTGCATTTTAGCTAACTCCTCATCGATCCAGGATTGTGCTCGATCTTTTAATTCAATTCCGTCCTGATCCGTCATAGCCGGTCCGATTTTAAACTTAGTCGGAATCTGCCATCGGCCAGCATGATCTAAAAAGTGCTTGACCAAAGAAAATACTTTCCAATAGCTGTACTCATATTTATATTCATTTGCCAAGGGGACTACGGGGAAACCCTCTTTGGCGCAAGCCAAAAAGCTACCAGGTTTAAAGGCTATAGTACCTTTTTCTGAACCAACAGTCCCTTCAGGGTAAACCAAGACATTTTGTCCAGATTTAATCGTATCTATCATGAGTTGACGCGTTGATTCACGGCTCGATTTGTTATCTCGATCTACGTAAATGATTCCAGTGACTTTGGCTCCCCAACTTAACACGGGCATGGAGGCAACCTCTGCTTTGGCGATTACCACAGCATCTACGAAACAGCAGGCAATCACAGGGTCCATAAAACTTCGATGGTTACTCACGTACAATGCGGGCTTGTCATGCATGCGACCCTCAAGAGAATCCAATTGGATATTAAATATTTTAATTGCCGCGCGGATGTAATTTCTCCGTAATCGAAAGCCTCGTTGTGGCGTATGTTTTGAAAACAGTAAACTAAAGGCATACACGGACAGAAAGACGACCATCAAAACGACGAGTATGATGACCCGAATTATTGCCAGTCCGCTCCTTAAAATTTTCATGAGTCTTCTTCCTTAACTTCCTCGGATTTTCTCTCTGGTTTCATCTGAGGGAAGAACAACACGTCTTGAATAGAATGGCTATTGGTCATAATCATGGCTAATCGATCCATGCCAATTCCAAGCCCTGCGGTCGGTGGCATACCGTATTCCAGGGCTCTTAGAAAATCTTCATCAAGTACCATAGCCTCTTCATCCCCACGTTTCCCTAATTCCAATTGTTTTTCAAAACGCTCGCGTTGGTCAATCGGATCATTCAACTCAGAAA
>JAHDBE010000222.1 GCA_020630555.1 Saprospiraceae bacterium | reverse complement strand
ATTTTAAAATTGATTCAGAGGCATCCTCAGATACGAGCATTGAGATATTTGACTTAAATGGTCGATTGCTGAAATCTAGTCTTGAAGGAAATTCAGTGATAAGGATCGAAGAATCATTTAATGGAGTGGTAGTGGTGAAAATTAGCCACGGTGAAAATAATTATTTTAAAAAGCTTGTTCTCATTCAAGAATAATTCTAGGATCTGCCACTAAAAGATAAGCTTTTCTTAAGGTCGTCATAAAGAAGCATTTACTCATCGAAGAACGTTTTCGATTTGCGTATTTTTCATTATGCTTCGATCAAATTCGTTATGGCTACTCTTCTTTTTCGGGATTCTCCAGACAACAGCTTGGAGTCAGGGCTTTAACTGTGATCAAGCTGTTTATGCGCTAGGTGAAGAATCAAATAACCTTGTCAAAATTGAAATTGATCCCAATAATGTTGCCCTGGTGTATACCGAAATAATTGCAGATCTAGGTATTGAATTAGAAGCTCTAGCCTTTAGGTCTACAGATCAAAAACTCTATGCTATTTCAACGGGCACAAAAGAACTTTATCAAATAGATGGAGATTTAAATGTAAACTTGGTTGCGAATCTGGGTTTATCTACAAATTTTGACTATGAAGCGGGTGAGATTGATCGAACGGGTAACAACTACTACGTTATAAAATCTTCTGGAAACAATAGTGAATCTTTAATCCGTATTAATTTATCCAACAACACTTTAACAGAGTTACCTCTCCTAAGTGGGTTTAAATTTTTAGACATTACATTAAGTCCCCATGATAACTGGATTTATGGGTATGATGAAAATGATGAGCGCGTCATCCGATTTAATTTGGCTGCCAACGATTTTTTAGGCTTAAATCCAATTAAATTTGAAGACACCTATCAGTTTTTATTTACGGATGATTTGGGAAGACTTTGGGGAATAGGATTAGCCGTAGGTGGTGTAGCCTCTGGAATGTTTAACATAAACGAACAAAATGGTCAATACGGAACTTGGGTAACAGGTCCTGAAAATTATATGAAGGATGGAACCAGTTGTCCCTATGGTATTAGTATGATCAAAAAAGCAGATCCCAAAATTACGATACCATGCACCGAAATCGAATACACATTAATCATTGGAAATGGGGGAGGGACCGTTTCGAACTTGGATTTAGAAACTCAATTTTCCAATGGATTTGATTACATATCCACAGACTACAATCCTTATTTTTCAAATGACATTTCTTTTGGTTCAAATTTCGAACTTACCAATTTGAGTATTCCTCAAGGTGTTGATAGCATTGTTTATACTGTAGAGCTAGGTGATATTCCAGGGGGAGAGTATAAAATGCAATCTAGATTATACAACTCGACAAATGCTATGATTGAAGTGTTGTCGGATAATGAAAATACGCGAACCCCTCTCGATAGTAACTTAATTACAGTTAATAGAATTGAAGAAGATTCTTTGTTTGAAAATCGATTTTTATGTCTTGGTGAGACTATAATTTTGGATGCTTCAGAGTACAGCGGTGTAGGGATTTGGAATAATGGAGTTCAGAACCCTCAACTCGAAGTGAGCGAAGGGGGGCAATATCGATTTCAAGCCTTTAGTGAATGTCAAAGTTTTGTGGTGGTATATGACGTAGTAATCGCATCTTGCCCATTTACAATTGCTATAGATCATCGAATTATTCCAAATCAAACTCTTCCCTGTAGTGAGGTGATATTCCAATATGCCTTCGAGAATAGTTCAGGAGTAACGCAGTACAATTTGGATTTTTATGATACGCTACGACCAGGTTTTCAAATTGTGGACATTACGAGAAATCCTTGGCCTGATAAATTGAATACTGCTCCACAACCAGAAATCTTGCACATTCAAAATTTTGATTTAGGCCCTGGGACGGATACACTCGAAATGATTGTATATGTAGATGATATAAATCCTGGTGTTTATCCTAACCGCTCAAAACTAGTTGGGTTTCCCATAGAAATAGGCCCATTTAGAGAGTCCGATGATCCGGATACACCTTTATTGGACAGTACCCGACTTGAGGTAATTGGGACCGTGAGTGACTCCGTATACATAGAAATCCCCCTATGTGAAGGCGATGTATTAACGCTTAATGGATCACCCTTTGGAGTGGATTTTTTATGGCCTAACGGAAGCACTGATTCTTTATATATCGTGGATGAAATAGGAGTTTACGAATTACAAGTATTTAGCGGGTGTCAGGTGAGTTATGTGTTTTTCGATGTGTTTGAAGGCTTGAATATTGAGATAGAGGATGATTTTTTCCAAACGATTCGATTGGGAGATAGTTTGTTATTAGATCCGCAAATATTAAATCTTGGAGACAGTCTAAATTTTATGTGGACAGATTTTCAAGATACGACCATGCGCTGTGATACTTGTCTTCAAAGTTTTGCCATGCCCTTACGAGATAATACATATAAGCTTTACGTAGAAAATGAAGAATGTAAAGACTCCGTCTATTACGAAATAACCGTAGATAATTCTCGGCGTATTTATGTGCCTAATGTTTTTTCACCAAACCGAGATGGTAATAATGATATCCTGTTTATCCAGACTCCTGATTTTGCCCTCATTCGGAGTTTTGAGGTGTACGATCGCTGGGGTAACCGAATCTTTATGGTAGAAAATATGGAAGCGAATGACTCATCCCAAGGTTGGCGAGGAGAGTTTAAAAATTTTCATCCCGTGCCTGGAGTATATGTATGGCGTGCAGAGATTTACTTTTTGGATAAAAAAACAGAGGTATTTAGTGGAGATATTGCGATCTTACCCTAATGAAGTTGATAGAGTTTAAGAGTGCCCACCGACAAAAGCATTTCGACTTTTTTAATTCGATGAATCATCCGCATTTCTGTGTCACCGCAGACGTAAATATTCATGGTCTTTTGGCTTTCGCCAAAGAATATCAGCTTTCTAAGATGTTAACCATTGTCTATGCGATTTCGAGAACCTGCAACGATATCAAAGAATTTCGATGGAGGATTAGAGATGGAAAAGTCTATGAACACCAAAGTGTAAGTCCTTCTTTTGCTGTAGCTACCGACGTGGATGATGTCTTTAGTTTTTGTACGGTAAAGTATTCTGAGGACTCTAAAGAATTTACAGCGCGAGCGCTTCAGATTATGGACCAGATGAAAACGAATCCTAGTTTTGAGGATGAAGAGGGTAGAGATGACTTTTTATTCTTATCGGCTTTGCCTTGGATTCAATTTACGGGTATCCAACATGCCATGCATTACCACCCTTCGGATAGTGTACCTCGCATCAGTTGGGGAAAGTATTTTAAAAAAGATGGTCAATGGCATATGCCTTTATCTGTACAAGTCCATCATGCTACGGTTGATGGCAGACACGTAGGACAGTTTTATGAATTGTTTGAAAAAATTAACTTAGACGCTAAAACTTATTTCAATGTTTAAAATGAAAGCATTTTTTATACTTGGCTTTGTCTTTATTGGCGTAAGCCTAAACGCACAAATTACCCAACCCGAAGCCTCAGAAGTTTGGGAACCACAACCAAGAGTCGTTAATTCTCCTATGAATGGTGTTCCATCCGATGCCATCATCTTATTTGATGGCAAAAATTTAGACCAGTGGGAATCAAGAAATGACAGTTCTGCCGCAAAATGGAAAGTCGAAAATGGATGCATGACTGTCGTCAAAGGTACCGGAGACATTCAAACCAAAGAGAGTTTTGGAAGTGTCCAACTGCATTTAGAATGGCGTACTCCCACCGTTATCGAAGGAGAAGGACAGGGTAGAGGCAACAGCGGAGTTTTTTTTCAAAAGCGTTATGAAGTCCAAGTGCTTGATAATTATAATAACAAGACCTACGCCAATGGTCAAGCAGGATCAGTATATAAGCAATACATCCCTTTAGTCAATGCTTGTCGTGCTCCAGGCGAGTGGCAAACCTACGACATCATTTTTAATGCGCCTGTCTTTAACAACGATGGGATTAAAGTAAGAAGTGGATATTTTACAGTGATCCACAACGGTGTCGTCATCCAAAACAATGTGGAGATTCTTGGTACAACGGAGTACATCGGTTTTCCAAAAAATATGGCCCATGGTGAAGACAAAATCATGCTACAAGATCATAGTAATCCCGTGAGTTATAGAAATATTTGGTTAAGAAGGTTGTAGGTTTTTGTTTTGACCCAGTCATACATAACAGTCTTCATTTTTGCAATTTGGTCATTCACTCTGAGTCTTTCACTTGATTTAGGTTTGCCTCAAATTTTAGCTGTATGTGAAGTCGAATTAACTGACAATGAAATAATCGAAGGTTACATAAAAATTGCCCCGGCTGAATATATTGGGACTTATAAACCTAACGGGGTGCTGATCGAATGTTACAATTATAAAAAAACTTTATTTATTTCATTTGGAGGGACTGGATGTTCCATGGCAAGAATCTCGTAACTGTAATAAACATTATGCAAAACATGAGAACAAGATTTCTAATATGGAATTTATTGGGAAGGAGAAATTTGTAAAACAAGTCATAGATACTTTTCATCTTAGCAATGAGCTTATGGTTTGTCAGAAATTAAATGACGACATGAGTTTTGATTTGAAATCTGCAATACCTATAGCTTTAAGTAAGATTTCAAGAATTTCCTTTGTAAAGAACCCTAAAAAGAATAGGCTAGAGGAAATTAGTCATGTGAGCCAGATAATTTCTTCAGATGAAACCTGGGTGGATTTTCAAGAACCAGTCTGGTATCATGAATTATTAGAAAAGGGCTTGATTGAGGGGTACAAAGAATATTTTCGAAATTAATCTATCAGTTCGATTCTCATTTGATTTTATCTAAATCGAATTAAAACAATCATAGTAGTAGAGCCCTGACGCTTGATGTGGGTGCGGGTGCCTGCATTGCAGTTTAGCATTTCAAGCGTCTAGAGTTTTGGTTA
>JAHDBE010000221.1:2843-4956 GCA_020630555.1 Saprospiraceae bacterium | reverse complement strand
AAAGAGTTGGTTCTCCATGCATCTTTAATCAATTGCCATAAATGCATAAAGTTGATTAAAACCGGATTCCATGTGTTGGCTTGCTTTTTTATACCATAGACTGGAGTCTCTTCTTCTAATTCTTCTTGGAATGTCCCAAAAATCTTATCCCAGATGATAAATATCTCAGAGAAATTTTTGTCTATATAGATATCATTAATGGCATGATGGACACGATGATGCGATGGTGTGACAATGATGTATTCTAAAAAACTCATTTTATTGATCAACTTCGTATGATACCAAAACTGAGCAAAAAAATGAATAGGAGCTATTGTGGCCACCACTACTGTTGGAATCCCAATTATCGCCATCGGAATGTATAAGAAAAAATAAATTTGAACGATGGCTGAGACATTTTGCCGTAAGGCACAAGACAGATTAAATTCTTCGCTGCTGTGATGAATAATGTGCCTATTCCAAAATAAATTAACCGAATGATTTAGTCTATGTTTCCAATAACCCGCAAAATCAAGACCTATAAACGCTAAAATAAAAACCCACCATTCTGCTGTGATAGTAAATAGCGCTAAATGCTTTACCATCCATGTGTAACTTATAATGACAAGGCTTAAACCAATCAACTCTTTTAAAGTAAAAGTCATACCCGAACTTAAACTACTAATCACATCCATCGGGCGATTTACTCTTTGTTTCATGATCCGAGCAGCAATCTCTTCGATAATGATTAAGACCAAGAAAAACGGTATGGCTATGGATAGAGCATTAGCGTAAGCTTCCATTAATTGACTTTTAAAATGAGTTTGCCTCTTTTATTCCCATTAAATAATCGAAGAAAAGTGGAATGAAAATTTTCAATGCCTTCGTATATATCTTCATCGGTTTTAAGTTTTCCTTCTGCCACCCATTGTCCGATCTGCATGACGGCTTCTCCGTATCTGTCTTTGTAATCGAAAACGATTAAACCTTGCATTGACGCTCGATTAATCAGCAAGGACAAATAGTTTTTTGGTCCCTGAATTTGCCCTGTCGTATTGTATTGACTAATAGCTCCACATAAAACTACACGAGCTCCTTTTCTCAGCTTCGCCAACGCCATATCAAGAGTTTCTCCACCCACATTATCAAAATAAACATCTATGCCTTTAGGTAAACTTGCTCTTAGGGCTGATTTAAAATCAGGAGATTTGTAGTCCACGCAGTCATCAAACCCCAAAGTGTCCACCACATGTTTACATTTATCAGGCCCTCCTGCAATTCCCACGACTTCGCATCCTATAATCTTTGCGATTTGACCTACCACGCTTCCAACAGCGCCTGCTGCCCCAGATACAAGAACTCTATCGCCTTCTTTTATTTTACCTACGTCCAATATGCCGAAATAAGCCGTCATACCTGGCATGCCCATAGCGCCTAAAAATTTAGGCATCAATGCATCATTTGCAGGAACTAAAAATTCATTTTTACCATCACCTAAGGAGTATTGTTGGACACCTCCACCACCAGAGACAATGGCGCCTACGGGAAATTTGTCGTTTTTTGAAGCCACAACCTTTCCAATAGTCCCAGCGCGCATTACATCTCCTAAGGCGACTGGTGGTATGTACGACGGTACATCATTCATCCACCCACGCATCGCAGGGTCCAGAGATACATATTCGTGTTTTACAACAAATTGACCTTCTTCAGGAGTAGGGATTTCCGAGGTCTCATATCTCCATACTTCTTCACTTGGCAGACCAATTGGGCGTTTATCTAAAATGACTTTCTTATTCATAACTTTCGATTCGTAGCAAGTTAAGGAAACGCAATTGGTTTGTAAAAAGCATTTCGGATATTTAGGATTTATCAACTTATCTAAAACCATGAATACTCATCACTTTAAAACAACTAAAACCGCGCGTTACGCTTCATACGGTGAATTAAGTGAGAGGACTAAATATTTTTGGTTTGCGCTTCATGGTTCGCATATGCAATGCGATCAAGTCATCCATAAATTCAGTGACTTTGATCCCAATAAGCATTTTGTTGTGGCACCTGAAGGCCTTAATCGTTTTTATGCTAAAGGATTTGGTGGGGATGTGTATGCTTCATGGATGACCTCTCGAGATCG
>JAHDBE010000221.1:0-2743 GCA_020630555.1 Saprospiraceae bacterium | reverse complement strand
TATGGTGATAAAGATCAGTTTTTAACGGAGGATCGATTGCTTATGATGAAAGAAATTATTGCTAAAAATCAGCTTGATGTTACGATAAGATCACATGATGGAACTCATAAGATTGATCGGCGGCAACTTCTTGACTTTATAGAGAGGATTTTGTGATTAAACGTTTTTTCGTTTCTGTCTAAGTTCACCAGGTGTGATGTTGTATTCTTTTTTAAAAGCCCTTGTAAAGTAGTTTGGATCATTAAAGCCAACTTGATAACATATTTCTGATATGTTTAAGTCAGAATTTTGAATAAGTTTTTTTGATTCGGATAGTCTGATTTGTCGAATATATTGTACGGGTGTAATTCCTGTAAGTGCTTTTAACTTTCGACTTAACTGTGTTCGGCTTACGCCAATGGTTTTGGACAAGCTATCTATATTTAAATTGGAGTTCTCGAGATTTTCAAAAATGACATTTCTTAAATCCTCCAAATATTTCTGTTCAACTCGAGTCTTGTTGTGATCTATTTTTTCAGGATTTGATTTAGACGTATCAGAATAAACTAATTGAAGTTGTTTTCTTAACTCAAGAAGCTTTTTAATTCTGAGAATTAATTCGACTTGTTGGAAGGGCTTTGATAAGTAGGCATCTGCTCCTTTTGATAAGCCTTCCATTTTAGATTCAAAATCAACACGAGAAGTCAACAAGATAATCGGAATATGACTTGTACGGATATCGTTTTTCAAGGTTTTTGTGAGTTCGTAGCCATTGGTGTCTGGCATCATTACATCGGATATTATTAAGTCAGGAATCTTCTCAATAGCGATATCTATACCTATACGACCATTTTCAGCGTGAATGACATTGTAGTCATCAGATAATATAGAGCGAATAAAGTCGGCAATGGAATAATTGTCTTCCGTGACTAAGATTAGTGGTTTGTTCTCGTCATATTTTTTAGTTTCAATTAATGCTAATTCGTGACTTTTAGATTCGACTAAAGCGTGAGTAACTTGTTTTTCTTCTAAAGGAAGTTGGACTATGAATTCAGTTCCATGGTTTAATCTACTTTTCACAGAAATGTTTCCACCCATTAATTCTACCAATTCTTTTACAAAGGATAATCCGACACCAGAACCATAAGTTTGTCTTCGTTCCGAATCGGAATCATCCGCTTGATAAAATCGATCAAAAATTTTGTCGAGATCTTTTTCACTTATTCCGATGCCATTATCGAGAATTGTAATTTCGATGCCATCGGTTGCTTTGGTTACATGTACTGTAATATTTCCTTTTGGCGGAGTGAATTTGATGGCGTTTCCGAGAAGATTGGAAATGATGTTTTGAATTTTTTTCTGATCAAATTCCGTCTGGTATTCCTCGAGATCCGATTTAAACTGGAATGATATGGATTTTCTTGCAGCCATAGAAAAGAAGGATTCTACAAGGTATTTTATAAAACTGACTAGCTCGCCATTTTGAAGATCTACCTTTAATTTGCCAGACTCCAACTTCGATAGATCTAGAATCTGATTTATTAAATTTAAAAGTGAACTAGCATTTTTGTGAATCAGATTTTTTTCAGGGATACCATCTTCAATCTTATCACATGAACCCATTATTATAGTTAATGGAGTTCTAAATTCATGTGTAATATTGGTGTATAATCTGTTTTTTAATTGATCTAAATCTTTTAGTCTTTTGGTTTCTTGTCGTTCGTACTGGCGTCTGAGATTATAAAGATAAATCAGATATATCGTAAATAGAAATGCTGTCAGAAATAGAGCTTTTGCCCATAATGTTTGATACCAAAATGGTTTGACGATTAAGGTGATTTCTTTTTTGAAATGAGAGTCAGGATTCTGATCCATTCCCGCACTCAATATTAGACTGTATTTTCCTGGATCCAGATTTTTAAACCTGATTGTATTATTATTCCTTGTGGATTCTTGCCATGCATCATTTTCTGGAATTAGTTTGTGGGAATAATAAATTTTAGACGGAAATCTATAATCGGTTAGACTATAAGATAATTCTATTTCTCTAACATTAGCCTCGATAATAATAACGGAGTCACTATTAAGATCGACGATTTGGATATCGACTTCTTCAGAATCCTCAAACTTTCTGCTTAAACTTTTTAAAACAATGTTTGCCTGAGTATGATCGCTTGAAGAGTAAGTTTTAACGACTTCATTGGGTGAAAAGCGTACTGTACTTTTTTTAACTGAAGATGGCCCATAGTAGATGTCCCCGTTTTTCGATTTAAAAAAAGAGGTTCGGTTATACTCGGTCTCCATAATGTCCTCGTCTAAAGGAAAATCCATAAACTTTGCCGAAAGGCAATCAAAACGAAATATACCTTTACTCGAGCTTAACCATAAATACCTATCATCATCGTCGGGTAGTATAGAATAAAAAATCCTCTCTTCCGGATTATTTATGTTTGGTGTAAAATGATCAATTGACTTTAAGTCTTTAGATATGACACTTAATCCAGCACCATGAGCAATCCACATTTCTTGACTTCTGTTTTCATAAAAACCAGAGACATTGTTGTTGCTTAGTGAAATCGAGTTTTTAAGTGATCGGTCAAGATGTTGAATTAAATTACCTTCTGAGTCGAATATAAATAACCCCATACCGTATGTTCCCAACCATACACTCCCATCGGATGGTCTTTGATACCAATCGTTTAATTGTACAGGGTTTTCTTTCAGTTGATCAACTTCGGTTAGATTTTTTGGTTTTTCTGATTCA
>JAHDBE010000220.1 GCA_020630555.1 Saprospiraceae bacterium | reverse complement strand
AACATGAAATCCAGTGGTATTGCTATCAAAAGGTATATTGATAGAATGAGATTGGCACTCTAAACTTAATAGACTGGTTTCAATATGTATTGTGGTGATTAATGCATTGGAATTTTGATCATAAAAACTGACGGGGACTGTGCCGCTAAAAACGCTCATTCCATTATTACAAATTTCTAATTCAAAGCTTTGGCAGTTTTCATGATTAGAAAACACTCCATTTATTTCAAGATCGAGTCTTATGTTACTAACCGGACTATACTGATAAAAGAATCCATGTAAATCGTTTTTTAGATGATACGCCTGCTGGTGTTGTGGAACGGACAAGTCATCATTAATATGTGTATTATAATAATTTAATTGGTTCCAAACAGGTCTTGCGTTAGACCATCTAGATCCATTTGCTGAAGAGAATTTCCAAAGTTTCCCTACAGAGTCAGATGGGTTTTCTGCACAAGTAATTAAGATGTCTGCCTCGTCATCTCCATCGGCATCAGCGATAATTGGTCGTTCTGCATCAGTTAAGCATGGGCAATAATATTTGGCTAAAAGTTTTTTAGGGTTTTGTGTGCCGTCATAGATAAATAAACTATCCAATGCACGAAAAACCACTTCCATCTTTCCATCATTGTTGAAGTCAAAAATGGTTGTCCCGTTGATGGCGCCTTCATCGTCATTAAACGTAGTGCCCCACATTAAATCCAAATTGTTATCACCACACCGTAATTCTCCTCCAAATGAATCATTACATCGGCAGTAATCAATACCTCCTTGATTATCTAAGTTGAAAAAAGTAAAAAAACTATGTGGTGCCACGCTAAATATGAAGTCCCGCCAATTTGAGCTATCTATTGAATTCCAGATTTTCCAATGCCCTCTACCAAGAGTTGAGAGATCTAAATTGCCATCCACATCCCAGTCTATTGGAGTGGAGTATTCTGCATTCCAGTTTCCATTCTTTTCGTTTGATCCCGCTTTTTCATAGGATTGATTGTCAAGATTTACGGCATAAATGTCATGTTGTCTAACGAGTTCTAAGCCTTCACAAAAGTCGCACTTATCATCGGGGTAAAAATCGACGGCGAATGAAATCTCATTAAAGATTTCAAAGCTGCTGGTCTCTTCAGGGAATTCTATGAGTGTTTCTCCGGTTTGCCCATTATAAATAAATCTCTCGCTATATACCTCAGCCAAACCATCTTGATTAAAGTCGGCCACAGATATATTTGAGTTTCGCGACATACTGAAGTCCCCCGAATCATTATACCAAAGTTGATCGCCGTTTATTGAATAACATGCTTGTATACCGCCGACCTTTAAAACGATCTCAGCACCTGGGTTGCTTTCAATTAATTCGGCAAAAGCCAATACACGCATCTCATCTGTTGAAAAGCTGGAATAATCAATCGTTAATTTTAATTCTCCAGTAAGACCATCCACAATATGGAATGCAGGATCTGTGGAGAATCCGCCAATTTCAGAAATGCCATCCTTGTCAAGATCGCCAACGACTAATTCGTAACGTGTATCGAATTTAACGTTGTTATTTAAAGAAGCACCATCAATTGTAACAGTTTCAGAAACGGAATAAGGGCAAGTGAGCACTTCGCAGTTGTACCAAAAATCAGCGCATAATTCAGTAGCGCAGCATTCATCATCAAAGCAATCAATTAGACCGTCACCATCATCATCAATCCCATTGTCACATATTTCCTGGCCATTTAATACCAAGAAGCCTAAGCACATGATCAAGCATAATGCAAGACGATGTAACAGAATTTTAGTGGTTTCTATAGTAGGTGTTTTCGTTTGGCGCATATTTCGATTGGTCTGATGGGATCGACTGCGACTAATAGTACATGAATATAAGTCACCAAAGTTCTTTTCACTAAAACTCAGACATAAAAAAAGCCCACCGAAGTGGGCTTGATATTATTTACTTAATCAAGTTATGGTTTAATCACTCTGTTAGTCGACGGTCTTTCAACATTCTTTAAGTGTTTGGCAAAGAAGCCCATCATGCTTTCATACAATTCTATTCGGTTTTCTTCATGACCAAAACCATGACCTTCATTGTATTTGACCATATAAGGCACATCGACTCCTCGTTTTCTAAGGTTTTCTACAACCTGATCTGATTCTTCAATTTTTACGCGTGGATCATTAGCTCCTTGGACTACAAAAAGAGGTTTTGTGATTTTATCCACGTTTAAAGCAGGGCTAACTTGCTTCATGATTTCTATATCCTCCGGATCGTTTTCGTCATACCATTGCTCGTAAACCTGCGCTAAATAAGGTTTCCAATATGGAGGAAAAGACTTAAAAAAGGTAAATAGATTAGATACACCCACATAATCAACACCACATTGGTAAAGGTCTGGTGTTTTTACAAGCGAACCTAATGTGGCCAAACCTCCATAACTGCCACCATAAATGCCTATTCGACTTTCGTCAATGAAACCTAGCGTCTTGGCGTAAGCCACACCATCTTCTAAATCATCTAACATTTTTCGACCTATTTGCTTTGACCCGGCCAGCCAAAATTTCTTACCATAGCCACCACTACCGCGATAATTGATCTGAAGAGTAGCGTACCCACGACTCGCGAATAATTGAGTTTCAGGGTTGAATCCCCATTCGTCACGTGGTCCATATGGCCCTCCATGTGGGTTGACAATCATGGGTACTTTTTTACCCGTTTTCGCTTCTTTAGGGATGGTTAAATACCCGTATATTTCCAAGCCGTCACGAGAGATGAACTTTATAGGTCGCATCTCTGCCATATCGTCCTCCTTTAACTGAGGCATGAGATTTATAAGTTTCTTAAATCGATCAGTATTGGCGTCGTACATGTAATACGTACCATATAATCTATCCGAACTGACATAGATTAAATATTTGTCCTCGTTTTCTGTCCGACTCGCCACACTAAAATCCTTGTCGCCAAATTTAGCCGTGAATTTATCGTGAAGTTTCTTGTACGTTTCACTGACTGGGACGATGTGGTTTTTCTCTCCAGTGTAATAGAAATAGTCTATTTCGTATCCTCGTTTTCTTGAACGAGACATACCTCCAACGTCAAATGTTTTATTATCAAAAACCTTTGATAAGGTTTTTTCATTTTGAAAATCGTATCGAATGATTTCCTCTGTGTCGTTTTCTAAGTTTGTACGAACGTAAGCGTCATGAGCGTTTTCCGTTTCATAATCAAAACCCATGATCGAAAAGTTATCTCTCCAGTTGGTCTTAAGCACGGGATGAAATTGACCATCGTCTTTTTTGTAATATAAGACGTACTCTGTGCCGTTTTGCTGTTTTGTATAAGCCTTAAGGTTTCCATCTTTATCAAAATCATATCCAGATATAGGATTCGCTGCATCTTTGTTTTCCATCAACAATTCAAGCTCCCCTGTATTGATATTCAACTTATAAGGTTCAAAAATCTGAGGATTGTTTTTATTGAGTTGAACAATGACATGTTCGGGTTGATCTCTAAGGATGTTTTGAAAATCAGCGCGAACACCTTCAAAGGGGGTAAGATCTTTATTGTTCGAACCATCTAAGTCTACGGCAAAAATGTGGTAGTTTTCATCACCACCACTATCCATGACATAAATAATACGATTATCATTGGCCCATCCATATCCTCTGATTAATTCGTCACCTTCTTTAATGACCATGGTGACTTCATCGGTAGAAGTGTTTTTTATAAAAACATGACTTTTTCCGTCTTCATCTCTCTCTTTGTAAGAAAGATAATCTCCGTTTGGTGAAAACTGAAACGAGTATTTGTTGGGTCTTTGGAAATAATCTTCAACGGAGTAGCCATATGTTCCTTTTTCCCAAGTTTTTAGGACAGATAATTCTTCTGAACTATTTGGTAAATCAGGATTGCCCGGAAGTTCTTCTTGATCTTGTGCTTGCATATTCATTGTACAAAAGAAAGAAACTGCAAACACTAAAGAAAATAGTTTTTTCATAAGTGGTTAGTTGTATTTAAAATTTGTGTATTAAAGTTGATTAGATTCATCAAAAATGGACTTATCTCACAATTCGCATGATTTTTCTCTACTAAAGAGGAGCTATAACCGACGAATTGCAATGAGATTTTATTTTGCAATTCAACTGTAACTCATTCTGTCTATTTTTGTCCAAATTCTTCATTATGAGCAAACAAGATCAAACAGCTTCTTTTTTACTTCGATTTACACAAAAGATTTTTGAAGATGATAAAGGTGAATCGAATGTGCAATGGCGTGGAAAGATTACACATGTCCAGGGAGATGAACAAAAAAGCTTTAGTGAAATAAAAGATGCAATGGAGTTTATCGAATCGAAGTTATCTGACTTAACCCTATCGTCGATTGAGGAAGATGTATCTGAAGAAGAAAAAGACGGGATCCTGTCTAAAAGTAAAGATATATGGAAACGCTTAGCAAAGAGTTATCCTAAAATGGTTGTAGATGCTATTAAAGATCCTAAAGCGCAAGTGACTCAAATTCAAGAACAGATTAGTTCTCGCGCGGAAGAGTTGAGTAACCGACTTCAACTTGAATCCATCACACCAATCACTAAATCTGATTTGTCGGACCTGACAGCACAAATTTCTTCTTTGGCGGAAGCCATGAAATCCTTAGAAAACAAAGTGGATAAACTTTCTAAAAAGGCCAAGTAAATTGTTTCGTTATTCTGAGAAACATATCGAAGAACTTCTAGAAGCTGAGTCACAAGCAGACTTGAAAGTGTATACACTTGGTCGCTTTAATCTTCAATTAGACGGGGAATGGATTACTGATAATTGGGGTAGGGATAAAGCGATACAGCTCTTTCAGTTTTTTTTGATATCCAGAAATCGAACGGCCTTACATAAAGAGCAAATTATTGATCGCCTATGGGAGGAAGATGGTACAGATCAAGATTTTAAAGTTTCTTTCCATGGTATCAATAAGGTCTTGGAGCCAAATA
>JAHDBE010000219.1 GCA_020630555.1 Saprospiraceae bacterium | reverse complement strand
AAGAATGGATACGTGCCCTTCAGCTCAAACTTCCTTTCTTATTGCTGCCCATGGCATTTTTTGTTTTTCCAGCCATCAATAAGAAAAGCTTATACTATTGGATTCGCGGTTTTGCACTCTTTATGTGTTTTAGCAGTTTTTTGGTCTTGTTTAATTACGCATCCAATTATGAAGCCATTACTGCATCAATTGGGGAAGGTCAAGTAATTCCTACCCCTGGCAGTCATGTGAGATATAGTTTGTTTTTAGCTTTTGCCGCGGTCTCTACGCTTATAAGCTGTTTTTCTCCATTACAAACAGATGGTAAATTCAAGTGGCTTTATATACTTGTAAGTGCGTATTTAATAATCTTATTACATGTCTTGTCAGTACGCTCAGGACTCGCTGTATTGTACATTGCTCTTTTTATTTTATCCATTGTATGGATGATTTCCTCTCGAAAATGGTGGTTGAGTATTTTAGTTATTCTGGGGCTTCTTGGAGGGCCAGTTATCGCGTATAATACGATCCCGAGTTTTTATAATAAGGTATCCTACAGCAACTGGGATTTTCATATGTATCAAAGAAATGAGGGTCAGGTGTATTCGGATAGTCAAAGAATATATTCGATTATCGCGGGATGGGAAATTTTTAAAAAAGAGCCTGTTATGGGTTCGGGTATAGGGGATTTAAAATCGGCTTGCGCCAAAATGTACAAGGATTTGTATGACGTCGAACCTAAAATAATCAAGTACCCACATAATCAGTTTATGTTTACCCTTTCGGGAATGGGAATTGTGGGATTGATTTTATTCTTAGTAGGGACGCTGTTTACTTTCTTCTATCGAAAGGCTTTCCGTCATCCGATGATGCTTATTTTGTATACGATGATATTTGCGAGTTTCATGGTGGAAAACACATTCGAACGCGCAAATGCCATTGCATTTTTTCTATTCTTTCTTCTGCTTATCTTAAATCACCTCAGATATCAAAGGGCATAAAAAAAGGTCGATACTATAAGCATCGACCTTTATCATTCGCGAAAGCGAAATATTATTTACCCTCCTTAAATGCTTCAATTCCACAATCTAAAAAGTTACTATAATCCGTCACATTAGGTGTGTACCCTACAGCGTTGTTTAGTAATTTTTGATCTGGAGTCAATAATGCATAAAGTGGTTGAGAATTATTCATAAAGCTTGTGACCTCAAAATCACTCCAAAGATTCCCTATGGTACGAATCTTCTTATTGGAGATTGGAGATATATATTGATCGCCCTCTTCAAGCTTTGTTTTTTCGTCTACATACAAAGATATGATGACATATTCTTCTTTCAATTTATTGTAGATCTCATCTTTGATCCAGACATTTTCTTCCATCTTACGACAATTCACACAAGCCCAACCTGTAAAATCTAACATCACGGGCTTATTAACTTCTTTGGCGTAAGCCATACCTTCCTCGTAATCTTTAAAAATATCCAGCTTAGATAATTTATCATCTTCGTGATGGATAATACTGTAATGCATAGGCGGTGGAAAGCCACTTAAAAGTGATAAGTTCTTTCCAAACAAACCAGGAACTAAGTATGCCGTAAATAGCGCGAAAATGCCTATAACAACCCACCGAGAAGTTGAGATTTTCTGACGTGGACCATCATGAGGAAATCGAATATACCCCATAAGGTATAGCACCGTCGCTGCACCAAGAATCACCCATAGCCCTAGGAAAATCTCTCTCTTCAAGAATCCCCACTGGGAAACAAGATCGGCGTTTGACAAAAATTTAAGAGCTAGTCCTAATTCGATAAAGCCTAATACAACTTTTACTGTATTTAACCATCCTCCTGATTTTGGAAGTTTCTCCATCCAAGATGGGAACATCGCAAATAAAGCAAAAGGCGCACCCAATGCTAAACCAAAACCTGCCAAAGCAGAAGTTAGTGCGGCGTTACCTCCAGAAATCGTTTGAGCCAATACCACTCCTAGTAAAGGACCAGTACAAGAAAAAGACACGATCACTAGCGTTAAGGCCATAAAGAATATCCCTAAGAATCCTCCAACACCAGATAACTTATCTGTTTTGTTAGCCCACTTAGAAGGAAGCGTTAATTCGTAAAATCCAAAGAATGAAAAAGCAAAAAATAAAAATACAGCAAAGAATATCAGGTTTAACCATACATCCGTAGAGATGACATTCAAAGTATCAGTCGGAATATTTGCTACCCAAAATGGAACACTCACTAATAAGTAAATCGCGAAAATGCTCACACCATACATGATGGCATTGAACATACCATTAGATTTTTTTCCACTGTCAGAGCTCTTTTTGGTAAAGAAACTTACAGTCAACGGAATCATTGGAAAAACACATGGCGTCAATAAAGCCAATAATCCAAACCCTAATCCTTGAAGAAAAGTCCAAAACAAGCTAGACGTGTCAATTGCTTCGATACAGTCTGAAACTGGTTCACCCATTTCTGGCCATTGTCCGCCGGCTGTACTGGCAATCGCCATTCCTGTATCTGCGTTCAACGCACTAGGATCAATAGCCATCCCTTTGAGTGCATTCATATCAAATTTGAAATCAACATCCGTAGGAGGAAGACATCGTGTCTTATCACAAGTCATATACGTTAAATACCCTTGAAGGTTTTTAGACTTGTCATTAAGTTTTACTTTTTGCTTGATGATGAAATCTTCATCCCCTAAATATTTAATGACTTGTACATCATCAAACAAAGGGTCCGGTCCTTCTTTTTTGTGGCCTATTTCTTCAGCTTTCCCGAGAAGCTCTACCCCCTCCATCTCATCGTAATTAATAGATGTAGGTACTGGTCCATCATCACTTGTAAATTGACTGTATACTGTCCACGCATCATCAATATCTGCTGTGTAAACTAAGTTATATTCATCGTTTCCAAGAGTCTCCACGTTGAAAGACCAAGTGACCGGTTCTAAGATGTTTGATTTCTTGTCGGTTTTAGATTCCTTGGATTCGTTTGTCGTTGAATTTATTTGTGTTTCCAACTTTTCACTTAAAGAAGCAACTGTAGATTTTTCTTCTATAGAAGATTTCGCTTCATTAGAAGATTGCGGTTTTTCTACAAGCTCTGCTTTTTGCTCGTTGGAACTACCTTGAAATGAAAAGCTAAACTCCTCATCTGTAGGAGGAAGACATCGCGTCTTATCACAAGTCATGAATGTCAAGTATCCAGAAAAGGGTTTAGTGGCATCTGTTACTTTGATTTTCTGATGAATCTCAAATGGCCGATCAGCCAAATACTTAATCACATCTACTTCGAAGATTTTATCAAACCCTTCTTTTTTATTTCCGTGCTCTGAAGATTCTCCTAAAAACTCAACACCTTCTGCATTCTCATAAACAATCTCTGTAGGCACAGGACCATCATCACTTGTATGTTGTGAGTATACAGTCCATCCTTCATCGATGTTTGCAATAAATTTTAGAAGGTATTCTTGATTTCCTAATTCTTCTGATTCGAATTTCCAGGAAACTGGAGTTAGTATTTGAGCATTTGCAGGTGCTAGAGAAATTAATCCTAGAACCGCAAACAAACATAGCTTTTTGATCAACATGACGTTAGAGTTATTCTTTGATTTGAATAGTAAATTCTTTTTCTTTTGGAGGTAAACATTGCATGCCATTACAAGTCATATAAGTTATAGTTCCAGTAACGGATGTCACTCCCTTTTTTATTTCAGCAGACTGCACAAATTCAACGGGGTTCTCAAATTTGTAAACTTCAAGATCAAAAAGAGGACTATTTTTTTTGATAAGTTTTCCTCTTTCTTCTACTGCACCGCTTGTGTTAAGTCCTTCGAGCTCATCAAAACTAATTTCGGTAGCAATCGGTCCACCATCAGGTGTAAATTGAGAGTAAACAACCCAATCTCCATCCATAGAGGCTTTGAGTACTAGCTCATAAGACCCATCGTCTAATTTAACCGATGAATATTCCCAACTAATTGGGTCAATCTGAGCACTGCAAGTAGCCGTGTAAACAAGAAAAAATAGAAATGTTAGATACTTCATCTGCGTAGCAATTTAAAGCGGCATAAAAATGAAGAATTAAAGTTAGTTTTTTAGCATTTCATAAGACAGTTATGAATGTGTCCTTAATAAAAGATTAACCTAAAAGTTAAAGCCACTTACTAAGCAAGTCAAAATGTGCTACAAACAAGCCAAACACCATAATCACATGTAGAAGCTCTTGTAAAACATCATTTTTTAGTCTTAAGAAGAGCATAGCAATTAATCCAGATGCACTTAACGCGAATAAACTTAAATGTGTTGATGTCACAGGATTCAAAATGGATATACTTATCAGGGCAAAAAACATAGACCAAAACATGATGTCTATTTTTTTCTGCGCCTGAATACTCTTTTTCATTGTGAATCCATTATAACCCAATACTGCGATTATAGCAAAAACTACCACTGGAAGGGTAATGCTTAAAGCTAAATCTTGGGTAAAAATCAAAACGTAGTTGTTCAGATTGAAATGAAGAATATTGGAAAAGGTTGAAGAAAAATCTTTGCTGTAATACTGCCATGATCCTAGTATAAGTAAAGGGGCAATCACGCCACAAATTAATTGTAGACGCTCCACAAACTTGAAGGATCTAAGACTTAAAAGACCTATAAATCCAAAAACAACATAAAACATATATGGCCCATATACGAGTCCAGCCATAGAAATAAAAAACCCAACATTAAATATCTGACCTGAAGCTCTGGGCTTTTTATAAGTACCCATGAGTTCGCTTAAAGCAACAAGAAAAAGGAAATTTGCGATTAGTGCAGGACTCAAAAATTGCATGGATGGCAAGAAAGATGAAAATAAAATATAGAACATTCCCGGAAGTAAGGTATTAAAGTGGGACAGTCTATTCTTAATAAAAATCCTATTCAAGAATGCGGCTTGAATAAAAATTAAAAAGCACGCTAAAATTTGTTCAGTT
>JAHDBE010000218.1 GCA_020630555.1 Saprospiraceae bacterium | reverse complement strand
GACAAGGTCGATTTAAAGAGAGCATAAAAGATAAGTTGAAACATATATCGTACTCCTCTATGGGATGTGATGTTACAGATATAAATAATGATGGGCATGCAGATTTATTTGTCTTGGATATGCAAAGCTCCGACCATTATCGCTCTAAAACTTCCATGCCTTCTATGAGTACCGAAAACTTTTGGAAAAATGTGATTAGAGGAGAACATTTTCAGTATATGTCAAATATGCTTCAACTGAATAATGGGGAAGGGTATTTTTCGGAGATTTCCCAGATGGCTGGTGTCAGTCAGACGGACTGGAGTTGGTCCGCTTTGTTTTTTGATGCCGACAACGATGGACATGAGGACTTGTTTGTGACGAATGGTGTGGATAGGGATTTAAAAAATAATGACTATCTGAATTATTTGGAAAGACAGCAGCGAAAACCCAATGCGGATTTGTTAAAATTGGCGAAAGCTGCTCCCTCGAACAAAGTAAGTAATAAGTTTTTCCACAACAGTGGGAATTTAAAATTCGATGATCAGACGGTTATTTATGGATTAAATCAAGCTGGATTCAGCTATGGTTCGTGCTACGCTGATTTAGATAATGATGGCGATTATGATCTTGTTGTATGTAATAATAATGAAGAAGTATACCTTTATGAAAATAAATCGTCAGGAAGCTTTATTGGGTTTGATCTGTCAAAATTAAATCATAGAGGAATAAATGCTAAAGTGAAGTTGGTACTCGAAAAAGGACAACGATTTAAAGAGTCCTCTCCAACCAGGGGTTACCAGTCTGCCTCAGATACACGAATCCTTTTTGGCCTAGAGCCGAATAATAGGATAACAGAAGTAGAGTTAATTATTCAAGGGAAAGTGTTTGCTCTTAAAAATTGGAAGAGAGATCAGATTAATTCAATTACATATGATGATTTGGAAATTAGGAAAGAAGCCCTAATACGCACAACAACATATCTGAATGAAGTAGCTTCCGATTATGGTTTTAATTATATACATCAGGAGGATAAGTATGATGACTTTGAATCTCAAGTACTGCTCCCACATCGACAAAGTCAATTTGGTCCTAAAATTTTAAAGGGGGATTGGAATAACGACGGCCGAGAGGATCTGTTTATTGGTGGTGCAGCTGATGATGCAGATATAACTTACATCCAGATGCCAAATGGTCATTTTAAAGTGTTTCAGATTTTGGATGAAGACAAGAGGTTCGAAACGGTGGATGCGATAAGCCTAGATCTTAACAAAGATGGATTCGAGGATTTATTTGTGGTTTCCAATGGGGCTCACCTTCCAAGGTCAGATGAAAATATGTCTGATAGGATATATTTAAATGATGGGAGTGGAAAATTTAAGCGCTCAGAAACGCTATTAGAGGCCGTTCCTAGAAATTCTACCTGTGTCACGAAACTCGATTTTGATAAGGACGGAGATTATGATCTGTTTGTAGGTTCAGGAATGGAACCCGGGAGGTATCCAAAGGCCGACATACATGTCTTTCTTGAAAACGTCCAAGGTAAATTGATTGAGAGGATAGATATGCGCCATATTTTTCAGGGAGTGATGAGCACGGATGTTGTTAGTGCTGATGTGGACGGAGACGAGGATGAAGATCTAATAATGGTGGGAGAGTGGAGTTCCCTGCACTATTTTAAAAACGAAGGTAAGAGTTTTACTGGACCGATAAAATTGTTAGATGAAGAGAAGAAAGGGTGGTGGCAGTCGATATCTGCGACGGACTTAAACAAAGATGGAATGCCAGATTTTGTTGTCGGCAACATCGGCTTGAATAATAAATACGCCAAAAAGGAACTCTTAATCTATGCCGATGACTTTGATCAGAATGCGACTTTTGATGTGGTCCTAGCAAAGGAATATAAAGGTGAAATCGTACCTGTCAGGGGAAGAGAATGTAGTTCGGAGCAAATGCCTTTCATTTCTCGAAAATTTAAAGATTATCATGAATTTGCGGAAGCTAGTCTCGACGATATATTAGGGGAGAAAAGTCTAGAGCAGTCTAAGCATTTAGTTGTTAATAGTTATGAGTCGGGAATTCTAATGTCAAATGATGGGTCATATTCTTTCATTTCGCTTCCGCGAATGGCTCAGGTGTCGGCCATAAAAGATTGCCAGTTTTATGATTTTGATAAGAATGGATATGAGGACCTAATTCTTGTAGGAAATATGTTTGGAGCCGAGGTTGAAACCGTCAGACACGACGCTTCAAATGGTCATTTAATTCTTAATATGGGCGAAAGACTCGAATATGTCTCTTCTGAGAGTTCGGGTATAAATGCTTCGAGAGACGCCCGCGTAATTTTACCGATCCGGATTGGGAATGGGGATCATTTTCTTGTAGGAAATAATAATAATACTCAGCAATTTTTTAGGATCAATTAAAATACCTTTTCCATTACTTCAGCGCGATAATCAAAGATTTCATTTAGTTTTTTACGCACGAATAGCGTGTTAGCAATTTTACCTAGCGGGCCAAGTGGGATTTTATAGTGAATGATGTCAGTGATTTCAACACCTCCATCTACTTCTTTAAAATGATGCTCGTGATGCCAAATTGAATACGGCCCTACACGTTGTTCGTCCACGAAAAAATAGGGCTCATTAACATGAGTGATTTCAGTAACCCATTTGATAGGAATACCTAACATTGGTTTTACAGTGTAACATATCATCTGGCCAGGATAGCATTCCTTATCCATGGATATGGATAGGATCTTAAAAGATAACTCTTCTGGCGTAATCTGTCTTAAATTTTTAGGGGAGGAGAAGAATTCCCATGCTTTTTCTAAAGTGGTATTGACGATTTGTGAGCGTTTTAATATGTACATAAAATCAAAACAGATAAGTATAAATATGGTTTATGGGATCTAGTTAAGATTTAAATTGAATAGTTTAGGGTGAATAAAAGAAATAACAATGTTTCGAGCCAAATATGAGATCAAGATTAATGCTCCTATTTCTGAGGTTTTTGATAAAATGCTAGGTATTGGAGATAAATCCAATTACGAACATTGGACATCTCCATTCAGTCCGAGTTCTTCTTACGACGGAGTCTGGGGAAAGGGAGCCAAGATGTATTTTACATCGCGAGATGAATCAGGTCATGTCCACGGTATGATCTCCGAAATTGTCAAATTTGAAGAAAACGCTCATGTTTCCATCAGACACATTGGGATGCTGAAATCAGGGGTCGAAATCACTAGTGGGCCAGAAGTAGATCCCTGGTCTGGAGCTATAGAAAATTATTCATTTAAAGAAATTCAAGATTCAAGTCTTGTTGCTATCGAATTGGATATAGAAGAGAAGTATAAAGAGTCGATGCGTGAAATGTATAATGCCGCCCTTGGTCTACTAAAGGAATTATGCGAACAATAATTAGCTGTAGGCCGATTTATATATATGTGAAATTCAATAAGTTAATTTAATGGATTACAAAGTTTTCGAGCACATTAAAAACTACCTTTTTGTAGCTGTTTTATGTTTCTTTTTCTCGATGGGATGTGAAAGGTCGACTGCTTATAATTTAAAAGTTTATGAAACCTCTAAGTCCGGTAATAATTTGAAATTAGTCGAAAATGTAGAACATGATGAATCAAAACAACCAAAAATTTTAAGACTTCGAGTGAATAAAGAAGATAGATTCCAAAAATACATTGGCTTCGGAGCTTCGTTCACCGAATCCTCTGCGTGGAATTTAGCGACATTACCTATTGAGAAAAGACAAGAGGTAATCAAAAAATTATTTAGTCCATCTGATGGAGCAGGGTTCTCACTAACGAGGACACACATAAATAGTTGTGACTATTCCAATATGCATTATACCTATGTAGATGAAGGTGATGTACATCTCAAAAGCTTTTCAATACAAGAAGACTTAAAAGGATTTAATGGAAATGAAAATGATCAAGTGGAAAATATAAGACTCGTAGATTCAGCTTATGATTTAATTCCGATGATCTTAGAGGCTTCTTCGGTGAAGGATGCAGATTTTAAAATAATTGCGTCACCGTGGAGTCCTCCCTCATGGATGAAAGAAGAAGAAACAGGGATGATGACTAATGGATTTTTGTCAGAAAAGTATTACGGGGTATGGGCCGAGTATCTTTCGAAATACATAAGTGCATACAAAAAGCAAGGAATAACAATATGGGGAATTACTCCCCAAAACGAACCTCTTCATGCCCATGACGCCAGATGGGATAGCAATGGATTTAACCCTGAGCAAGGAAGAGATTTTCTCAAATTATTTCTTGGTCCGCAATTAGTAAAAGACGGACATCTAAACCTCGATGACTTAAATGAAGGCGTTCGGGTTTTGATTTATGATCATAATAAATCTACAATGTTAGATTATGTGCGACCTACCTATGAGGACCCGGAGGCTTCGAAATATGCTTGGGGAACAGCTTTTCATTGGTATGCTAGTTCTAAACTAGAAGAAAATAATTGGTATATAAATGAGTTAAATGATTTGAAGTCAAAATGGCAGAATAAAGGAATGATCCACACTGAATCAAGTATTGACATAGATCCCGATGATCCAGTAGGGCAATATTGGAGAGAGAGTTTAGACTATGCAGGGGAATTCGTCCCTTTTGATACTTATGTTTACGACATAATTCATGATTTAAATTGTGGTACACAAGGATATAGAATGGTGCATGATTCTAAGTAATGAGGGTAAACCAAATCCGTACGATAATTTTAATAGCGCACCCGTTCTTATAAATCCGAAGACCCATGAAGTTATATTTACTCCATTATATTACTTGCTAAGTCACTTTAGTAAGTTCATTAGACCCAATGCTTCGAGAATCAATATTCTTCCCGATTCAGAGTACGAAGGTTTGATTTACACAGCTGCCGAAAATGTAGACGATTCAATTGTCGTTGTGGTATTCAATAAAAACAACACGGATTATGAATTAGTCTTGGAGCTAGAAAATGATACATATTGTGT
>JAHDBE010000217.1 GCA_020630555.1 Saprospiraceae bacterium | reverse complement strand
GATGAAGAAAAAGGGACGATAGATGAGTATATCGGAAGATCTTTGAAGGACCGAACAAAACAGGCCGTTTTTCCTGAGGCAGATTTTGGAAAACCATCAATTACTCATTACAGGGTTCTTGAAGATATGTACTATGTATCTCTCATTGAATGTGAATTAGAAACTGGGAGAACCCATCAAATTAGAGTTCACCTAAGTCATTTACGGCATCCTTTATTTAATGATGAAAAATACGGAGGAGATAAAATCGTAAAAGGCACCGTATTTAGTAAGTATAAGCAGTTTGTACAAAACGTATTTAAAATGATTCCTAGGCATGCGTTACACGCTAAATCATTAGCGTTTACTCATCCGACTTCCGGGGATCGTATGCTTTTTGAATCGGAGCTTCCAGAAGATATGGTTATGGCCATAGATAAATGGAAGAAATACATTGACTCAAAGAATAAGCAGTAAGTATGATAAATACCATGCAACGCTTTCGGTTATTAGTTCTGTTAGGGGCTTGGATAAAAAGCAGACCTAGCATTCTCGAGGATGCCATGGTGAATGCAAAAATGGATAATCCTTGGTTTACATTAGAAAATCAAAAACAAGCATTAGATAATATCGCCGATGAATTTTTGACGGAAGTCAAACTGAAAGAGTGGATAGATTCTTACCGATTAGATAATTTTAAGGGTAGCAAGACGATAGCCATTATCATGGCAGGTAACATTCCTCTCGTGGGTTTTCATGATTTTCTTTGTGCCTTCATATCTGGTCATAATGTTCAATTAAAATGCTCGGACAAAGATCGAGTTCTTATCAAGTCATTAGTTGATTATTTGATTAGTCTCGACAATAGAGTTTCTAATCACATCAAATTTGTGGATCGCATTAAAGATTTTGAAGCAGTAATTGCCACAGGAAGTAATAATTCGGCTCGATACTTTGAATCTTATTTTAAAAACTATCCACACATCATCCGAAAAAATCGAAACGGTATTGGAGTTTTTACAAGTGATGAGTCTAGATCAGATCTTGAAGAATTTGGAAAAGATGTATTCGACTATTTTGGGATGGGATGCAGAAATGTCTCAAAAATTTATGTTCCCAAGGATTATGATTTTAAACCTATGATGGAGGTATTACATTCATGGAATGATCTAGTAAATCATAACAAGTACAAAAATAACTTTGACTACGGAATGGCTGTTCATCTCTTAAATAAATCCCATTTTTATAATAATGGCTCAATCATTTTAGTAGAAGATCAATCGATAGCATCTAGGATCGCTACACTTCATTTTGAATATTATGATTCTCTTGAAGTTTTAAATGAAGACCTTCTTTCGAAGAAAGAACAAATTCAATGTATTGTTTCTAAAGGCCCATTAAAGTCATTTACTCACTTTACTTTTGGCGAGGCACAGAAACCAAGCTTAAATGACTATGCTGATGGGGTAGACACCATTCAATTTTTAATGGAAATAGAAAAATGACCAAACAAGAAAAGGTTTTAGATATTACAAGGACACTTGAACGTTTGTATCCAGAAACTCCTGTGCCTCTTGATCACAAGGATTCTTACACTTTACTTATTGCGGTACTTCTGTCGGCTCAATGCACGGACGCTCGAGTAAATCAAATTACCCCACTACTCTTTGCACGTGCGGATAACCCGAAGGATATGATTAAACTCAGAGTTGACGAAATACGTGAAATAATTAAACCCTGTGGATTGTCACCTCGAAAATCCAAGGCGATATTTGATTTGAGCCATATTCTATTAAATAAGCACAACGGAGAAGTTCCAGACAATTTTGAAGATCTAGAAGCTTTGCCAGGAGTGGGTCATAAAACGGCTTCTGTAGTGATGAGTCAGGCATTTGGTGTACCCGCATTTCCTGTCGACACCCACATTCATCGATTGGCTTATAGATGGGGTTTGTCTACGGGTAAAAATGTAGATAAGACAGAGAAAGATTTAAAGCGATTGTTTCCTCGTGAATTATGGAATAAGCTCCACCTTCAAATTATATTCTTTGGACGAGAGTATTGTCCTGCTCGCGGACATGTACCAGAGGAATGTCCTATCTGTTCAGTCCATGGACGAAAAAGTCTAAGGACTAAAAAGGGTAGTTAACCGCGATATTGACGTTTCCTAAAAACTTAAAGGTGTTTAAAGGTTGCCAGTAGTTTCCTTTTTCGGGATGTGGAAATGGGTTTCGCAAACGATATCCGAAATCAAATCGAATTAAAAAATATTTGAAATCCCAGCGTAAGCCCCAGCCGGCTCCCACAGCGATTTGTTTATAAAAATCACTGGTAAATTGTGCTCCAGGTCGTGTCTCATCCTCACTTCGAGTCCATACATTTCCGGCATCTATAAAGAAAGCACTTTCTAGTATCCAGAATAACTCATAGCGATATTCAATATTAAACTCAAGTTTTATGTCACCTTGTTGGTAAAAAAGTTGATTGGCAATTGGATTTAATAGCAATTCACTATGTCCTCCAGGGCCTAACTCACGCAACTGCCAAGCTCGGATACTATTAGGTCCGCCTACGTAAAATTGTTTTGGGAAGGGGACTTGTTGCGTCGATCGTAAAGGAAATGCAATGCCCGCATTGGCTCTTAATGCTAGACTGGATTCACCAAAAAGATCTTTATATACTCTAGTGTCTAGCTCTAATTTTAAGAACTGCGAGAAGTCGTAATTGTCATTAAATCGCCATTCGTTTCCAGAATCAAGAAGTTTGTTGGCTAATAAAATTTCCCAACCTGATAATTCTATGTTTGCAATCTGAGCCCAAGAAAAACCTTTCGCGTTTTTGGGGGCTTGATATAAATAGGATAAGTTTCGAAACAAAAATCCAGTGAAATAATTAGACTCAAAACTATTTGTAATTAGAGGGTTGTCATCGATACGATCTAAAAAGCTCTGTTCGAGTTGGTAATCATTAAAATCAATACCAAATGTCCTAATTAAAAAAGTCTGATTTGTAGTAGGTCGGAAGTCATAACCAAAACTTGCGTTTATGGTGCGAAGGTTATAGAAATCTATAATATTAGTCTGTGAATAACCTAAGGAAATACGTGTTGTAGTCTGATCTTTAAACTCGCTTAGATTATCATCTGAAAGAACGCCAATGGCGTTAAGAGCCTTTACGGTCTTAAATGGATCAAGCATTTTGGGAATCTGTAAATTAGACTGTAGGTTACCCGTAATCGCAGAGGTCTTCACTGTGGGACTAAAATCAAATTCATATCCTAGTTCGCCGTCAAGACTAAACACTTCGGCTCCTCCGAAAATGTTTCTATTTTTTAAAGATCCATCGACCGAAAATCCAAAAAGACGTCTACCTGATGCAGAGATAGTAGAATAAAACAAATTTATACCCGTATCGCTTATCCATCGTGTTTGGTATGGTGTCATGAAGATATTAACATCTACAATAGAATCGGATTCTGAACTTACACTTGGTGTCACGGTAACAAACCTATAGGCGTCCAATGTCGACAGTTTTCTAAATGATTTATTTTGTTCAGATCTACGGTATAAATCCCCACGTCTAATAGAAACTCTCTCATTAATTCGGGAAGGTCTTACATAAAATTCGGGAGTAGACCTTTTGAAAATTAGATCATGCATTTCTTTTGAAATCAACTGATCTGTATTCTGACCCTGGAAGTAATCAGTGAAAATGTTGACATTACCGACTCTGTATTTTTTGTGCGTTTGATTTACTCCAGGGTTTCTAATTTCTATAAGGATGTCGACGGCATGCGCATGATTGGTACTATCCCCAATGATATTAATATAGTTAGGGACAAAGTTAGCGTATCCCAGATTTTGTAATCGATTTGCGATGCGGTTCTTTTCTTGATCAAATAGTCCAGCATCAATAGGATCTCCTACTTTAATAATACTCGAGTTTTCAAATCCTTTGACAACTTGTATTAATTTTTCGTCTTCACCAATGTAATCTAAGGAGGCCACCGTGTAAAGTGGACCTGTCTCGATGAGATATTTAACCTCTGTGGATTTGTTTTGGGTTGTTACTGAATAATCTACTTCAGCATTATAAAATCCTTTTTTATTGCGTAGGTAATTTTCCATAGACTCTGAAGTCTTGAAAGACTCAGATTCTCTGAAAATTGATGGGGTTTCTCCTAAATAGTTTCTAGCCCAGTTATTGTACCAAGAAGAATCTCCTTCATTAGCAAAATAATACCACTCTCTTGGAAAAAGAAACATGAAATTGGTATTGGGTTTTTGACGATAAAAGGTGGACAATTCGAATGCCAGAGAATTTTTTTTATCCTCAGAAATTTCAGTGTCAATTTTTAATTTGTTTTTAACAAGTAAGGACTCGTCTTCACGTAGATATTTTGAACTACTACAACTTCCCAAAAGAAAACTGAGTATTACAAACAAAGCTAAAAGCTTCCCGGAAAAAGGAATCATAGGTTTTCTCTTAAATTTGTTTGTACAATAGGTGTTCATGCAGCGATTGACCAAGAATAATTTAAAACTTTATAGCAGCCTTAACCGCGTAAAGTATAGACAAAAGTATAATATTTATCTCGTTGAGGGAGAAAAAACTGTACGAAGTATACTCGCTCACGATTCATCAAAAGTCCGTGAAATAATCGGGACAGATGATTGGATTCATGAAAACACAGACCTCCTTCAAGATTTAGAGGAATTGACTATTGCAAGTGCCAAAGATATGAAAGCTTTGAGCACTTTTAAAACGCCACCCAAAGTTGTTGCAGTGTTAAATCATACAGCTCAAGAATTTAAACTTTCGTTAATTAATTCTGGTCGAGTTATTTATTTGGATGGTGTTCAAGATCCTGGAAACGTCGGGACTATTTTAAGAATTGCAGATTGGTATGGTTTTGAGACTGTGATTAGGTCTACGGACAGCGCAGATTTTTACAATCCTAAAACGCTACAATCGAGTATGGCCAGTTTTTTAAATTTGAATCTGCTTAGCTCCGACTT
>JAHDBE010000216.1 GCA_020630555.1 Saprospiraceae bacterium | reverse complement strand
ACGTTGGCTCAGAAGTTCTACGGTAAGAAATCAGAACGCCAAAATTTTATAAATCGACTTCATGCTTTCGGTTTAACGGAATTGACGGAAGTCGAAATAAATGGAGAACCTAAACCTTTCATTAAAGATCCTAAGTCGAATGAATGGTATGGAACAACGGTTCCTTGGATGGCTCATGGTTACGAATTAATGATGACGCCACTTCAAATGTTGGGTTTCTATAATGCCGTGGCAAATGACGGAAAATACATGAAGCCTTATTTGGTAGATCGTATTTCTCAATTAGGGGTAACTAAAAAGCAGTTTAAGCCTAAAGTGATCCGTAAAAAGATTGCTAAAAATGAAACAATCCAAAAGGCGCAATATCTACTAAAGTCCGTTGTGGATCGAGGCACTGGAAAGTCGTTTAGAAGCAATGTGGTAGAGTTTTCTGGGAAAACCGGTACTACAAGCGTGGGCTATGTGAATGGCAAGGAGTACAAAACCTATAACGCGTCATTTGCAGGATATTTTCCTTCGGAGGATCCGAGGTACTCGATGATAGTGGTTATATACAAGCCTAAAAATGCATACTACGGAAGTGTGGTTGCGGGGCCAGTATTTAAGAATATAGCAGAGAAAGTTTTTGTGTTAAAGGATCAGTTCAATATCACCATTAACGATAATGACGATCTCTTAGTGGAGAATGATTTAAGAGGAAAGCACGCGGGGTATGCCAAAGATTTTAAACAAGTATTTGGTTACGTAGGAATGGATTATGAAACAAGCCGCAAGGCAAGTTGGGTAAATGTAGAATCATCCGAAGAAGACTTGGCACTTCAAAAAGCCAAAATTTCGCGAAAGCGAATTCCAGATGTGAGAGGTATGGGATTAAGAGATGCTCTTTACGTTCTGGAAAATTTAGGACTAGAAGTTGAGGCCGATGGCTTTGGCAAGGTTCGCAAACAGAGTATAAGGCCTGGAGAAAAGCTCTCAGGTCAGAAAATAAATATCTACTTAAACTAGATAGGAATTGAATTCCAAAAAGTTGTTTGACATACTACCGGATTTTTTAAACTGCGAAGTGCAGGGCAATGATCAGATTGTAATTGAATCGATTGAAATTGATTCAAGAAAAATAAAAGCAAATGCTTTGTTTGTTGCACTCCGCGGGCACACAGTCGATGGACATGATTACATCGATAAAGCTGTAGAAAACGGGGCAACAGCCATATTGTTAGAAGAGTATCCCAGGCACCTTGATAAGGATGTATGTTATGTAAAGCTTACGGATACCTCAAAAGCTTTAGGGCACTTGGCCTCTTCGTTTTTTGATTTTCCAGGAGATCATTTAACCGTCATTGGGATAACTGGTACTAATGGAAAAACGACAACCGCTACTTTGATGTACGAGTTGTTTCAAAAGATGAATGTGAAGTGTGGTTTGATCTCTACCATCAAATATGGTTTTGATGGATATGAAGAGGCATCTACTCACACGACACCGGACGCAGTAACCGTTTATCGACTTTTGGCCAAAATGAAAGAAGCTGGATGCACTCATGTGGTTATGGAAGTGAGTTCGCATGCGCTGGATCAAGGTCGTGTGAATGGCTTGGATTTCGATGTAGCCATTTTTACAAATCTGTCTCATGATCATTTAGGGTATCATGGTACATTTTTAAACTACATCAAAACCAAAAAAATACTCTTTGATAATTTGTCAAAAGATGCGTTTGCTTTATTAAACGAAGATGATCCAAAATCTGAACAAATGAGTGAGCATTGTAAAGCTCAGATTAAGACATATGGTTTAAAATCTATGTCGGATTACAAAGGACGCATATTAAGAAATGCATTGGATGGATTAACGCTTAGGTTTAATGAACTCGAATGGCATTCGCCGATGATGGGTTCTTATAATGCGTATAATCTCTTAGCGATTTATTCAGCCATGGAGTGTTTGGGCTATGATCCAAATGAATTTATGGTACAGATGAGTACTCTTAAAGGAGTCGATGGAAGATTTGAAGTCGTGGCTAATCGAAAAAATAAAGTGTTTGGAATTGTGGATTATGCACATACACCAGATGCCCTAGAAAAGATTTTAAAAAATATAGCTGAACTCAAAGAGTCAGATCAGAGAGTCATTACCGTTGTCGGATGTGGAGGAGATAGAGATAAGACTAAACGACCAGTCATGGCAAAAATTGGAGCACAATGGAGTGATCAATTAATCCTCACAAGTGATAATCCTAGAACAGAAAACCCGGTAGTAATTCTTGATGAAATGGAATCTGGATTGACGGAAGTCGATAAAGAAAAATCATTAAGAATAGAAGACAGAAAACAAGCCATCAAGACGGCCTGTATGTTGGGGTCTAAAAATGCCATCATACTAGTCGCTGGAAAAGGCCATGAAAAATATCAAGAAATCAACGGTGAAAAGTTGCCGTTTGATGATGTGAAAATATTGACAACAACGCTGTTAAAAGATATTAAAGAGTAGGTTCTATTATCATTCTCAGGTTGGTTTAACAGTTGCAGTGAGATTCATTTGGATAAAGATTCAGATCCTCACTGCGCTGTTAATTTTTTTAGAATTAACAATGCTTTATTACGTATTTGAATATCTAGAGAATCAGTTTAACCTCCCAGGAGCGGGAGTGTTTCGATACATATCGTTTCGTGCCGGAGCGGCCATAATTTTATCGTTGATAATTTCTATGGCTTTCGGAAATCGGATCATACGTTCTTTGAAAAATTTGCAAGTAGGAGAGACAGTGAGAGAACTCGGTCTCGAAGGGCAGAAGGAAAAAGAGGGAACACCTACGATGGGTGGCGTCATTATTATAATGGCTGCGCTTATTCCATGTTTGCTTTTTGCCAAAGTAGGTGACATCTATGTCATTGTCATGATTGTAACAACCCTCTGGATGGCACTCATCGGTTTTGCTGATGATTACATCAAAGTCTTTAAAAAAAATAAAGACGGATTGAAAGGAAGGTTTAAGGTGTATGGTCAATTTCTTTTAGGATTGTTCATTGCTTTGATCATGTTGTATCATTCGGACATAGTAGTTAGAATGCCACTCCAAGATGCCTTGGCCGAAAACCATCTCATAATAAGGACGGCAGAAGTCGAGATTCCTCGAATAAATGCCATGCCCGAAATTAAAGAGGTGGCCTATGTGAAGGGTACCATGACAAACATTCCTTTCTTTAAAGGAAATCATTTTGATTATGGTGACATCTTATCATTCTTAGGAGATAATCACAAGAGTTTTACCTGGATCTTATTTATCCCACTGGTCATATTTATAATTACGGCGGTTTCCAATGCGAGTAATTTGACCGATGGATTAGATGGTTTGGCGACAGGAGTTAGTGCCATCATCATGGCTACTCTAGCCATTTTTGCCTATGTCTCAGGTAACGCGATTATATCCGATTATCTGGATATACTCTTTTTACCTAACTCAGGTGAACTCGCCATTTTTGCGGCTGCCTTTTTAGGAGGATGTATAGGTTTTCTATGGTATAATGCCTATCCCGCCAAAGTCTTTATGGGCGATACTGGAAGTCTGACAATAGGAGCTGTGATCGCAACGATGGCACTCTTATTAAGGAAAGAATGGTTGATTCCTGTGTTATGCGGAATCTTCGTTATCGAAAATTTATCTGTGGTACTTCAAGTAAGTTACTTCAAGTATACACGAAAGAAATACGGTGAAGGTCGAAGAATATTTAAGATGTCTCCGATACATCACCACTACCAAAAGCTAGGAATGCACGAGGCTAAGATTGCTGTACGCTTTTGGATTATAGGAATCATGCTGGCCATTTTTGCTATCATCTCACTGAAGTTGAGGTAATGAAGGTGGGAATAGTCGGGGCAGGAGAAAGTGGTATAGGTGCAGCGCTACTTGCAAAATCGAGAGGATATGAAGTGTTTGTTTCTGATTTCGGTCAGATCAAAGAAGAAGATAAAGAGATATTAAAAAAATATAACATCCCCTTTGAAGAAGGGGGACATAGTTTTGAAAAGCTATTTCAGATTGGGTTTATTGTTAAAAGTCCCGGTGTGCCCGAAAAGGCTGCCCTCGTCAAGCAGCTTCGGGAGCGCGATGTGAAAATTATTTCAGAGATAGAATTTGGATACAAATTTTATGACAACAAGATCATCGCGATCACGGGTTCAAACGGGAAAACTACCACATCGGGGCTTTTTTACCACCTTCTGAAAACTGCAAATTGGAATGTCGAACTCGCAGGAAATATTGGCGATAGTTTCTGCAAAAAGATTCTCGATACCAATGCAGATTATATGGTTCTCGAATTGAGCAGCTTCCAATTGGATGACATCAAGGAATTTAAAGCCGATGTCGCGTTGTTGATTAACATCACACCAGACCACTTGGATCGCTACAATTACAATTTTGAGAATTATGCCAATGCCAAATGGCGAATCACAGAAAACCAATCATCTGAAGATGTTTTTGTGATTAATGCCGACGACGAAATCATTCAGCGAAAGCTGGATGAAAAAGGCACAAAGGCAAATGTAATTGGCGTGAAGCCAAACACTATAAAAGACACCATTTCCTCAAAGGATGGAAATGAAGAATACGAATTGACATTAAAGGGATCGCACAATGTGCTAAATGCGCAACTGGCTGTCGCAGGGGCAAGGGCTCTAGGAGTTTCAGAATCCGCGATTAAAAAAGGTTTGTCAAGTTTTAAAAATGTAGCTCATAGACTGGAACATGTAGCAAGGATAAATGGAGTAGATTTTATTAATGACAGCAAAGCCACAAACATCGATGCTTCTTTTTTCGGATTGACTTCCGTCAAAGAAAATTTGATTTGGATTGCAGGGGGCACAGATAAAGGAAATGATTACTCGACACTCGAGGGTGAAGTTAGAGGTCGGGTGAAACATCTAATCTGTCTTGGTGTGGATAACGAAAAACTCATTAAAAGTTTTTCAGGAATTATCGGAAAAATAGATGAAGTACATTCTGCAGAAGAGGCTGTCAACTTAGCCTTTAAAAATGCCGAGAGGGGAGATACAG
>JAHDBE010000215.1 GCA_020630555.1 Saprospiraceae bacterium | reverse complement strand
CCGTCTTTTCGCAAGTGATGTAGTCTTTTAGGTTTACTATTGATCCCTCGTATAAGTAAGCGTCTTTGATAATGTTGTTAACTTGTATAGCCCAATCTGCACCGCTTGATGATGTTAATCCGGGTATCCTGAAGCAAATGGATTCTCCTGCATTTAGGAATATTTCATTTGTAACCTTATTTAAAGTTCCATTGCAATTTATTATATCAACTTGTTGCTCTGGTTCACTACAAATGAAATCAATAGGCACTGAGCTTACAAGATCCTCGTTACCATTTATGTCTTTTTTTATTACCTGCAATACATGGTCAATACCTCCTTCTCCATTTATTTCTGTGTAGTTTATATTGCCCTCAAAATTAAAGGAGAATAAGCCTACACTTTGAAAATGATCACCACTAATTGTTCCATCTGGATCATCAATAGCGTTTATCTCAAAATAACCATTACCAGAAACCCCTGCGTGTGGATTGGTTAGATTCCCAAAGAAAGGTATTCTTGAATTACTAGGATTCGAAGAAGCATAAATCCACTTCCTTCTAAACCATTCCGTTTGAAGTATATCACCCTTTACTTTCCAACCGCCTTTACAAAATGCACGTTCTAAGAAGTTCAACGCATTTATCCACGGTCTAAAGTTAGGAATGCCAAAGTGCGGTCTTGGTGTTTGTTGTAAGTTTCCATAGTCAGCGGGTGGAAACATTATACCGTAATCACCTGAGTTATAAAACTCGTTGCCCCATTCTTGAGAAATATAATCTTTGGTTATCTCTACTTCTTCATTGTATAAATCGCATAAATCACATCTGTCTAAACTAAATATCCAATGATCTTCTTCATAACTTACTGCAACGATATATTTTTTGCTTTGATCGTTCTTTTGAAGTGGCTTTAAGTAGTGTTGTGGCAAAGTAGATGCTCCCTTCCTTATGTTTGCTCGTATCGGGGTTTTCTTATCGAATATTACGTGTGGATCGAAATAGTCTTTAAAAGCATAATCGGAAGCCTTAGAAAAAGGAATTGATAAGGTTAATAAAGCATCAATTTTTATTTTATCCAAATCGGTAAGCTCTGATCGGTTTGATATTCTCTTTAGGGACTGATTAGATGCACTTGGAATAGTTATAGCCCCCTGTTGATTAAGGAATTGACTAGGTGCATCCCTAAATATTTCTAATGTGTAGCAACATTGATCCATCTAGTGCGCCAAATATTGAGGTGAAATATATCCACTAATAACTATGTCCTCTGTATCACTGTTAAATGCTTTGATCGTCTTTTGATCAACAATAAATCCTACCAATCGCCTAAACCCCGCATCCGTTATGACTTCGACATAAAATTGACCGGATGCCAAAGCCATATTGTACCGTGCGTTATCTTTAAATGGTTGCCTTTTTATTTCGAATGACAGTTTCAACCAAGTTTTACAATTGATATACTTTTCGCCATAACTAGAAATTAAGTCCCCTATTTTGTTTTCACATCCCGCGTCGGTACATATTGTATATCCGTCACGCTGCATCGAAATACCTTTTAAACATTTAGTATCGTTTACAAGCGTTAATGATCCTTTTGGCTCTTTGGCGTACAACTTATACTCACAATCGCAACAACAATCTTCAACGCATACTATCCAAGTGTCAACACCATTGGAATATGTTATTTGTGATATTTGACCACCTGTACCACCTTGAGGGTCTATGTTTTCATCACCTACTCCGATTATGGTGGCTCCCGTTATTGGAGCGTCCCAAAGCGTACCACCACCACCAACATAAGAGACTGCCATTTGTATTGATCCTTGACCGCAAACAGTTATCCAATCCCTTGAACCCCTACATATAGTGTACCTTTTCGGCCTATCTGTTAGGATTTCGGGGTCTTGCATCGGTAAGTCCTGATCAAATTGGTAATAACTATTAATAATTGTTATTAACTGAGTAGATTGAGTTAAATTATTAGGGCTATAGATATTGCATTCCCCCTCTTCTGACTGTACTACTTCGCCGTATTTGAGTATTACATCCTTCTTAAAATTGTCATCTTGAAAAACGCCTGGCGAATTACTATTTGGTATGGTGCAGCCTAAAATTGCAGCTACATCACCTGTAAAATCTAAAGGCTGTAATTGGTTTTCAATCGGAAAGTCTATTCTAATTGGAGTTATTGGATTACCATATCCATCACATAACTGGTATGCAATACCTTTTTTTTCCGGATAAGTACCGACATCATCGACGTTTGCCCTAAATAGAACACAATCACTTAATCTTACTATACCCGTATTTACTGGAAATGCTAAAACGCCCATTATGCCGCTTGTTCTGTTCGGTTAAATAATAGGGTTTCTTCCTGTGCTTCAACTTGACCGTCTTTGCTACCTCTGAACGCTCCCGTTTCTATGCTCTGAGCTAGTTTATCAATACTTTCATCATCTAAGCTTAGTTTTGATTGTATCGGTATCAATGGCGCTTGTGTGCCCCCAACGCTTGGTATTTCTAGACCATCCATTCCAAAGGTTCTAGTTCCATTCATTATAGATCGTAGCACTTCGCCTTTGCCTTCAAAGTTTTTCTTGTAGACTTCGCGTAATATTTTTCTATTGCGTTTGGTTTTGTTTCGACTTACTACGTAGAAATTTCCATTTTCATCGTAATCAGCGAACTCACCAGATTCTAAGTTTACATTTCGGCCATTGATCTTTAAATTGTTGCCGCCTTGTGAGTGCCTGCGACCTTTTAGTATTCCGTTTGGATCACTAAGTCTATTTAAGTTAGAATTATAGCTTTGGTATCTCTGAGCAAATGATTTATTTGGCCTTGTAATATTTCCTTGTGTATCAATAATACCTCCCTCCTCGAATTGTTGATCGTTTATAGCTGCTAATTGAATAGCCCCTAAAGCTAAAGCGCTTGCTACAGCTACGGGATTAGGTAGGGCTTTAATAGCCGCCAAACCAATTGCAATACTAGCTTCAATCAACGCAATTCTTTTACGCTCTTTTGCTGCTTCCTCTTCTATCTTAGCGCGTTCTTTAGCTAAGTCCTCTTCTAATTTTTGTTGTAGCGTGGCGTTACCTTCCGCTGCTTTTATTTCACGATCATAACGGGCTTCTAATGCTTCGAGTTCTGCATCAGTTTCTCGTTCCAATGTTGCCTTTCGAGCGTCTAGTATTGCGCCAAATCCTGCCTGTGCTATTTCTAAAGCAGCGTCTTGTATTTGTTTGAGTGTTTGGCTTCGACGTTGTGCTGACGCTATTTCTTCAGCTTCACTTTTTAACCTCTGTTCTTCTTCGTCGCGCGACTTTTGCTCTAAGTATTCATTGTTAACTTCTAGTAATGCTTCTGCCTTCCTTTCTTCATTTAATACATCGGTATCGAAAGTTTGAATATCAGAACCGGATTGTATTGTCTCAACCTGAGTAACTACTCTATTTTCTACATCAACACCACTTGCAGCAGCTTTGACCTTATCTAAAGCATCTTTTAGGTCTTCTAACTGTTGGGTTAATTCAAGTCTACCTTCTGCCGTTCCTTCGGTGTTTAGGCGGTCTTGTAATACTTTTACAGATTCTGAATAGTCATTTATGGATGGATCTTCAAAAGTTCCATTTAATATTTGAGTTGCTTTTGTTAACGCCTGAGCTTTTTCTATTGCTTCCTGTTGACGTTTTGCAGCTTCTTCTCTTTCTTTTTCTCTTTGTCTGTTTGATTTCCTAGCAGCTTCTTCTCTCTTTAATCTAGCGGCTTCAATAGCTTTTCGTTCTTCTTCTGCCCTTTTTTCTCCTGCTATTATTTCTTCTTGAGCCTTTTTATCTTGACTTACTATTTCATCTATGACTTCATCTCTAGCGCCTAAATCAATACCTAAATAATCTTGAACCGAATCTGGAACTACTAAGTCTAGTGGGGCTGAAAGAAATCCTGTTATACCTTCTAGGAAATTTCCATCTTCGAACTCTTTTGTTATAGCTCTTGAATTATCAAGTATATTGTTTACTAGGCTAAGTCCAAAAGTCTTAGCTTTAGTTGTGAGATTGTCTAAACTAAATCCAGTGCCAGCAAAAGCACCGGCTAGTTTGTTTTGCTCAATTCTTAAATTTGTATTTGCTTCAAGCAAGTTTTGCTGCCTTAGTGTATAAGCATCAGTAGTATCAATAACATCACTTAAGTCACCATCGATTTCTGACAGAACCTCGATAAATCTTAGCCCTGCATCTTCACCTGCACCACCAAATACATCAGCTATAACCGCGCCTGTTTGTTCTGCTGTTAACTCATTTTCTTTTAATGCCTGGCTAACCTGTTGAGTTGCTTCGAAAACAGTTATACTGCCATCGTTAACAGATTTTAAAAGAGTGTTTGTGAATCCCTCACCAAATGCATTATTTAAAGCACTTCGAGTTGTTTCAGTCTGTTCTCTAATTCTTAGCCCTGCTTCTTTTACTGTATCAATCCCCTTGTCTGAAAAAATACCTTCTTCATTAGATCTAACTAATATTTCTATCAAATCTTCCTGAGTTCCACCAACACTAGCTATCTGAGAAGAATATTCTAATATATTGTCAATTAACTCACCATTAGCATTTGCCGCACTTAGAAATCCAGTTTCAATAAAAGATAGATTTTCAACAAAAGAGCCTCCAAATTCCTTTTGTAATGCATTACCCGCTCTTAGTACTGTATTAAAATCCTCATCGAATGTATCGGCTATTGCACTTACTTGAGCTGTTGCTAACTCCAATTGACGGTCTTGAAGACCTGTTAACTTGGATACTGCCGAACTTTGTTTTTCATACTCTAGTGTAATATCTCTAACGTAATTGAAAGCTACAGCTCCACCCGCAACGACAGCACCTATTCCAGTTACTAACCCTGCGCTTACTTTAGGTAGTTTACTAAAAATTCCCCCATTGCCTAATATAGAATCTCCCTCTTCTCCTATTGAATCGAAGGCGTTAGAAATAGACTCTATTTGAGATGAAAGTTGACCGAATTGACCACTTGCTAAACTTAAAATCTTTGGATAATTACCAACTTTCCTTTGAAATTGACCCGACGTTGCATCTATCTTTTTCAATGCAGCGTCTTGAT
>JAHDBE010000214.1 GCA_020630555.1 Saprospiraceae bacterium | reverse complement strand
GAATGGGCCATTGTCTTGCCGGGGATGTTCGCGGTGTTAATTACTGCGTTACTTTTTAAAGAGGAGAGGGTAATCACATGGAGACGATCGTTTATACTTTTTGGATCGACAATCTTTGTTGTTTTCTTTTATTTTCTGCTTACGCGAATGATGATAGGTCAGTGGATAAGTCATTACGGCGCCGATGTCTTAGTTTCTTTTGACCTACCCAAATTATGGGTAACTATGTGTCAATATGTCACTAAACATATGTTTTTTGTGCACTTTGGGTCTTATGCGCTTCGTTCGGATATATACGAAGGTTTAAATGGTTTACCGGGGGTCATTATATTAATCGTCGCCATTCCAGTATTTGGGTGGTTTATTCGTAAGGCCATTCTACAGAGACGCCAATTGAGTTGCGGACAAACATTAATACTACTATCTATAGTTAGTCTCTTACCGGTAGCTAATCTGTATTTTAATTATTTGACACCTCCAGAAAATGATCGGTATGGTATTTTGCTAAGTGTCTTTTTAAGTATCGCCATTGTTCACTGGTTCGCTAAACTTCCCAATTATTTCTCATTCGTATTATTGTTAATTTATTTTTCTGTCTCAATTTATTTCCAGCAAAAATTAATTAATCAATGGGCCGCTACCGAACAGGTTCACACTAATTTATTGACGGAAGTCAAAAACTATTCTGGTCAGAAAATATATCTGTTAAATGTCCCTGATAATTTTAAGGGATCTCAGCTGTTTCGAAATCATGCAGAGGACTTGGCTTTCTCAGATGCTTATGACATTCGAAATGTGTCTTCACAAAAATTTGTAGAAGTAGCCCAATACAATATGACCTCATTAAATGATGGCGTATCCGTTAAACAAACTGGAAAAAACCAATTCGAAATTCAGTTTAATCAATGGGGAAATTGGTGGTGGAGAAAAGGCATTGGCGCATCAGACTACTCAAAGGAAAATTATAAAGTCGATTTTGACGGTCAGAAATACCTATTAGAGATACAAGATTTATCTCAGGAGGATGTTCTTCTTTATCAGGATAGTATCCATTGGAAACAATTTATTTTTGATCTAAATCTAAATGTAGTTCCCGACTCTCTCCACTAATTAAATCGTTAAAATAAATAGATATTGATTTTTCTAATTTTTCGACTTGCGTCAAACTAATAGTTGACACGATGCCATTTCGATCCATAACAAAATCATTCGTTGAATCCCCGATTTTTCCTTCAAGGTGAATTTTTTTAAGCTCATTTATTCTGCTCGATGATTCACTAAGAAGTCTATTAAATTCCACTTGGCGTTTAAGGATGACCTCATCATCGTAAAGTGTACATGACGACCAATTATAGGCTTTATTTTTATTCAGGATCTCGACATGTTTAATAAAACCATCCCATCGAAACTCATAAATCCCTTTTGAGTCCACAATGACCATTGTAAAAGGTTCTATGTTATTAAAATCGAAGTTAGCAATGAAGTCTTTCGTTGAAGGATAATCAAAATAATGACGCATCATGATTCCCCTAGAAAGACGATAGGGTACTAGGCGTCTATGTCTTTTAAAAGCGCCGTTTAAAACGCAAATTGTTCGACCATCAGAGGCGCTAAATATCCAAGAGCCTCCTCGTGTGTCCATAGGACTCACAATGGTAAGTAAATCAGAAATTTCCTTCTTGGTTAAAACATTGGTATGTCTTAGAGGGGATTCGTCTCGGTTTGAACAAAGAAGGTAGCCTTCCTTTGTAGGCGTATAACTAACTAGGCACATTAGTCATAATATTGTATGACTTGATCAGGCCCTTTCCGCTTTAGAGAGGGTACCACTGCGTCTTCTGTAGGATAACCTACCGGTAACAAAAGGAAAGGTCTTTCGTTTTCTGGTCTTTCTAAAATATTCTGTAAAAAATTCATCGGGCTTGGGGTATGAGTTAGAGTGACCAAACCAGCGTTATGAATGGCTGAAATTAGAAATCCACAGGCTATTCCCACGGATTCGTTGACGTAATAATTTTTCATTTTATTACCCTCTATGTTTTCGTAGGCCCTCTTAAAAACTATAATTAACCATGGGGCGATTTCTAGAAATTCTTTATGCCAATCTGTACCAAATGGTTCAAGGTCTTTAAGCCATTCCTCGGACATGCGACCGTTGTAATTAACGAATTCCTCTTTTTCGGCCGCTTCTTTAATTTTTGATTTTATATCATGGCTACTCACTGCACAAAAAGTCCAAGGTTGTTTATGAGCACCAGATGGCGCAGACGATGCGGTCATAATAATATCCTCTATAACTGATTTAGATACCGCCTTGTCTGAAAAAAATCGCAGGGATCGCCTCTTGTCCATATACTCGCGAAAATCAGCTGCTCTTTTGGCTGTTTCGTCTTCTGGATACCTATTCCCTTGGTAAGGTGTAAATGCCTCTTTTTTCATAAATCTCCTAATTGTGGTCTAATAATGATGTCCTCGATTACCGCATTTGAGGATAAATTGACGGCAGTCATAACGACTTTTGCAATATCCTCCGCTTTCATAATGCGGTCTTCAGGTAATTCGGCGCCGGCCCATGAATTTGACCAAGTGGCACCGGGTAAAATGGAAGTAACTCGGATGTTTTTGTTCTTTAATTCTTCGCGTAAAACTTTGGAAAATCCCAATAAAGCAAATTTAGAAATACTATATGATCCTCCATTGGGATATGCAATTTGGCTAGCAATGGAACACATGTTAATGACATGACCTTCGTTTGCCGAAATCATGTGAGGGACTATTTTTCGAGTCAAATGATAGGCACTGTATAAATTAGTCTCTATTTGAAATTCTAGAGTCCCATCCTCTTCACTGATGATTTCACCAGGTAAAAAGACACCTGCATTATTTACTAAAATATCAATGGTTCCAAAATCTGATAAAACATGATCCGCAAAATTTAAAACTTCTTCCTTTTTCGAAAGGTCTGCTGAATAAATCTCAACTCGAAGCTTCGAATTCTTTGAATGAATTTCTTTTTTTAGGGCTTGGAGGGCATCAACTCCTCGAGCACACAATACGAGATCTATATTGTTTTCCGCAAAAAGCATGGCAATTGCCTTACCAATTCCCTTACTCGCTCCAGTGATAATTGCAGTCATGTATTGAAGATTTAGTCGATTGACTTCCGTCAATGCGAACGCGTTGTCTCGCTAAAATAAACTATTTTTGATTTCGATTTAAGATTGATCAAAGGCCACATGATTGTAATTGATTGGTTAGAACATTTTGGACGCTGGATACAGTGGCAGGGACAGATTTATAAACGTCCCGAAAACTTCGGCATGTATTATAAAGAAACCATTCGTCAGATGTATGACATCGGCATTGGATCTTTACCTATTGTGTTCTTAATCGCCATATTTATTGGTGCGGTAACCGTAGTTCAGTTTTATTATCAAATGGAAGGGACGCTCATTCCTCCTTACTATATCGGATATATAGTTCGGGATATGATGATCATTGAGTTAGCTCCAACCTTTACGAATCTGGTACTTGCAGGTAAGGTAGGCTCGAATATGGCTGCCGAACTAGGAGGTATGAGACAAAAGGAGCATATCGATGCTATGGAGGTCATGGGAGTGAATACATCGGCATATTTAGTGATGCCAAAGATTATTGCGGCGGTTACTATGATTCCAATCTTAGTATGTTTAGCCGCTTTTGTAGGTGTGATTGGAGGATATTTAGCAAGTGTACCAACTGGATTATTTACGGCGGCAGAATATATACAAGGATTACGTTCTTTCTTTATTCCTTTTAATGTGACGATCATGTTTGTCAAAGCGATTTCTTTCGCATTCATCTTGACATCGGTGTCTTGTTATCAGGGTTATTTTGTGAAGGGAGGATCGATCGAATTGGGTCAAGCAAGTACGCGCGCTGTTGTTTATAGTGATATTATCATTTTATTGGCGGATTATTTGATTGCAGTAGTGTTGACAGGATGATAGTAGCAAAGAACATATTCAAGCAGTTTGGTGATCAAGAAGTCTTAAAAGGCATCGATTTTACCTTTGAACCTGGAAAGAACAATCTGATTATTGGCCAATCTGGTGCTGGTAAAACCGTATTTCTTAAAATCCTTGTGGGATTATTTAAACCAACCGACGGACAAATATGGTACGGAGATAAAAACTTCTTTGCGCTCGACAAAGATCAGTTGAGGCAAATAAGAATGGACGTAGGCATGCTATTCCAGGCAAATGCGCTCTTTGATTCATTAACTATAGAAGAAAATATTCGCTTTCCAATGGACATGTTTACAAACATGACTGTAAAAGAAAAAAGAGATAGAGTCGATCTTTGCTTAGAGCGTGTAAACTTAGAAGGTATAAACAATAAGTTTCCGAGCGAAATTAGTGGCGGTATGCAAAAGAGGGTAGGAATCGCACGCGCTATCGTTCTAAATCCAAAATATCTATTTTGCGATGAACCAAACTCAGGCTTGGACCCTAAAACAGCCATTACCATTGATGAGCTCATTTCTGGAATTACGATTGATAATAATATCACTACTGTGATCAACACACATGATATGAATTCAGTTATGGAAATTGGGGACAACATTTGTTTTCTGGATCAAGGAAAACTGGCTTGGAAAGGAACAAAATCTCAGGTTCTAGAAAGTAATAACGAGCGTCTAGAAGAATTCATATTTGCTTCTCCTTTCCTTAAAAAGCTTAAAGCCAGAGCTCTTGGCAAGTAAATTTAGATAATTTATCGCTTGATAATTCCTTTGGATATTTTGGCGGAAGCCAAAAAAAAATAAGCCCGAGTTTGCTAACAAACTCAGGCTCTTTCGACTAAGGTCTCAAAATAAGAAAACTACATCTTTAACGGACTAGCCGTAAATCTTTGGACAGTAGTAATCTCATTTATAAGACTACTTACTGTTTTGGGAAATATGATACTAAATTAAATAATTCAGTCAACTATATAACGAATATACATTCGTTTAGTTTCAAAATATTAAAAAAAATACCATATATTTTTAGTCATTTTGTAAGCTACTCATTAGCAGCTACTTATAAATTTAAATAATTTAATTTAAACTTACACGTCTAGACTTAAATTGGTGCCCG
>JAHDBE010000213.1 GCA_020630555.1 Saprospiraceae bacterium | reverse complement strand
TGTTATCATGTTTCATGATCTCTATAGCTCTAGGGTTAACGCCATGAGTCTCGATCCCTGCACTATAAATCTCAGCATCACCCTGAGTAAAGTGCTTAAAATACCCTTCAGCCATTTGGCTTCTACAAGAATTGCCGGTACATAAAATGAGAATACGCATACTTAAATATTTAAACCCAAATGTAGAACAATTCGTTTCAAAAACTCTCAAGATCGAGAAATACATTACAAATTAACCGTATACGTATGACCACAGAATAAACGGATGATTAAGGAATTGTTTCGTAATGTTACTATTCTGTGAAGGCCATAGGGCTAAACTCCTGTAAAATCCCTTAAAGAAGCTTCTATTCCTGATGTTGACCCGATAATTCTCGTATCTTAGCGTCCCGTAATGAAACCTCTTAAACATGGCTAAACACATCTTCGTTACGGGTGGAGTAACTTCTTCTTTAGGAAAAGGAATTATAGCGGCCTCACTGGCTAAATTACTCCAAGCTCGAGGTTACAAAGTGACCATCCAGAAATTTGATCCTTACATTAATGTGGACCCCGGCACACTAAATCCTTATGAACATGGTGAATGCTATGTGACAGATGATGGGGCAGAGACGGATCTCGATCTAGGACATTACGAACGTTTTCTGAATATTTCTACTTCTCAAGCTAACAACGTTACTACTGGTCGGATCTACCAAACAGTCATTAACAAAGAAAGAGAGGGAGTTTATCTAGGTAAAACTGTACAGGTTATTCCGCACATCACAGACGAAATAAAACATCGTGTTAGACTTCTTGAAGATGACGGAAATTATGACATCATTCTTACTGAGATTGGAGGGACGGTAGGTGATATCGAGTCTTTGCCGTACGTTGAGGCTCTAAGACAATTGCGATTAGACTTAGGTATTGAAAATTGCCTCTCTATTCATCTTACACTTATTCCTTATTTAAGTGCCGCCAAAGAGTTAAAAACGAAACCTACACAGCACTCTGTAAAGCAATTATTACAAGCTGGAGTTCAACCAGATATCTTAGTTTGCCGAACAGAACATGCCTTGTCCAAAGAGATTAGAAACAAACTCGCTCTCTTTTGTAATGTACAAAAAGAATCGGTTATAGAGGCTCGAGATGCAGAGAGTATTTACGACGTTCCAATCCTTATGTATAAAGAAAAGTTAGACAAAATCGTGTTGAAGAAACTCAACATGAAAGTGGGCAAAACGCTTGATTTAGATGCGTGGAAAGGCTTTTTAGGACGTTTAAAAAATCCGACACGTGAGGTTAAAGTAGCCCTTGTAGGAAAGTACAACGAGCTGCAAGATGCATACAAATCCATCCATGAAGCTTTTGTTCATGCAGGCGCGAGTAATGAATGTAAAGTCAATGTGTTACCTATACATTCAGAAGGTATTACTAAATCAAATGTTGAAGAGATTTTAGGACAAGTAGATGGTATTTTAGTTGCACCAGGATTCGGTGAGAGAGGAATAAAAGGCAAACTAGTAGCAATTGAATATGTACGATCAAATAAGATCCCATTTTTTGGGATTTGCCTGGGTATGCAATGTGCGGTCGTAGAATTTGCAAATAATGTGCTTGGATTAAAATCAGCAGCATCCGTAGAGGTAAAGCCAAAGACTGAGTATCCGGTAATTCACCTTATGGAGTCGCAAAAAAATGTCACTAAGAAAGGCGGGACTATGCGACTAGGATCATATAAATGTAAACTGGAAAAGGGTAGTGTGTCGGCGAAAGCCTATGGCAAATTAAATATCGATGAGCGACATAGACACCGTTTTGAGTTTAACAATAAATACAAAAAGCAGTTTGAAAAACACGGGATGATGTCCACTGGGATAAATCCAGATAATAATTTAGTGGAGATCATCGAAATACCAGATCATCCTCATTTTGTAGGAGTGCAGTTTCATCCTGAATTGAAAAGTCGAGCAGAAAATCCACATCCGCTATTTGTTTCTTTTGTTAGAGCCTGTTCGGAGTATAGACGTAATAAGTAGTTTTGAAAAAGCTCAAATTAGAAGAACTTGGACGGTTAACTCCAGGCGAGTATCGAGACAGTGAAAAGTTACCTGTCATTGTGGTTTTAGATAATATACGATCCGGGATGAATGTAGGTTCGTTTTTTAGAACCTGCGATGCCCTAGGTCTGCAAGAAATTATCTTAACAGGGATATGTCCTCAGCCCCCGCATAAAGAGGTGAACAAAACAGCGATCGGTGCGGATAATACGGTGGATTGGTCATATCATGAATCTACCCTTGACGCTATAAACGTTTTAAAATCTAAGGGATTTCAGATAATCAGTGTCGAACAAGTAACCAATAGTATTCCCTTGACGAAAGTCAAAGAGAACTTATCAGAAAGGGTAGCTATTGTTTTTGGAAATGAAGTTGAAGGTGTAGCTGAAGAAGTCATCAACGCCTCAGATTTATGTGTTGAAATAGAACAATTTGGAACAAAACACTCATTTAATGTTGCCGTCTGCGGGGGTATAGTTTTGTACACTTTGAGCACAACTTTTCGAAATTAAAGGATCTCATTTGAAAAAATTTTTAAGACAATTTGGAGGAGGAATAACTCCGAAGCATCTCCAAGAATACGAAAAATCACCTCAATGGAAAGACGGTCATTTTCGAAACATCGAACCATATGAAGATGTAGGATTTACTGAGTTTCCTAGGTTGATGTATAATCAATTTAATAGTAAAAAGAAAGTTCGCCCAAAGACTAAACTACCAGTCATACGATATGCAGAATCTGGTTTAATTACTAATAAAAATGAAGCGCAAATTATATGGTATGGGCATTCGGCGTTGTATCTATTTATTGCAAAAAAACATGTATTGATCGACCCCATGTTTGGTCCGGATACCACGCCAATAGCACCATTTGCAAGTCGTCGATTTTCTGAAAATACGCTTTCACTTATTGACGAATTTCCACTAATTGACATCGTCTTATTAACGCATGATCATTACGATCATTTAGATTTGACAAGTATTGAATTGCTAAAAACTAAGGTTAAAAAATTTATCGTTGGTCGTGGCTTAAAACGTCATTTAATGGCTTGGGGAGTAAACGAGCAGATTATTATTGAGTGTGATTGGTGGGATACTTTAGATGAGGATGGGCTAACTATTCATTATACACCAACGAGGCATTTTTCAGGGAGAGGCCTTAGGGATCGAAGAAAATGTCTTTGGGGAGGATGGGTTTTTGAAGATGGCTTACATAAAATATGGTTCAGTGGAGATGGTGGTTACGGAGCTCATTTTAAAGAGATAGGAAATCGCCTAGGTCCTTTTGATTTTGGTATGATGGAATGTGGTCAGTATTGTAAAGATTGGCCAGAGACACATATGTTTCCTAAGGAGGCAGTAAAAGCCGCGATTGATGCGGGTGTTAAAAAAGCAATGCCTGTTCACTGGGGGGCATTTTCTTTAAGCTATTGGCATGATTGGAACGAACCACCTGAAGTTTTCTCTCAAAAGGCGGATGAGTTAAATCTACCTGTCGTTTTTCCTGCTCTCGGTCAGTCTTTCGATCTCACTTACGTGAATGACCAAGCATGGTGGATAGAGTATGACTAATACTTGTAATCAGGTCTAAATCCAATACGTAAACCAAATTGCATCTGGCCGTTAGGTGAATCTGTCTTTAACTCATTAGGAGTCCCTGATTGCGCTACGTTCCATTCCGCAAAAGCTAAATTGTCCATTGAAGGATAGTAATTATACATAGCGAATGGCGTAATCGTTAGAAGGTTGTTTATACCGATGTCTAATCCAGCACCCAATCCAATTTTATAAGACCATCTTGAATCATTAAAATTTGCAGGTTCTGTTTCGCCCGCTCTATTTAAATCGAATTGATTAAAATTTACTCCCGGCGATAAAACAAGAAAGAAACCTTTGGAGAAAAAATCACCATCCTTTGACCATGTAGGGCAATCACAATCCCCTTGTAAATCAAGGATATAAAAGTGCGTGTTGAAATTTAATCCAAACTGAGTGTATTCTAAAGACTCAATGATGTTGTTGTTTAAAGAACTTGTACTGGTCGCATACGTTAACTCTGGAAAGAACTCAATGCGCTGGTTTTTTAGTCGAAACCAATAATCAAGTCCTGCTTCTATGCCTGTATTATAAAGAGCATCAGTAGTGCCCATAGACTCAGACCAATTGGCATCCCAATCGCTAAAAGCGTTGTTATTAAATTTTAATGAAGCACCAAATTGACCATTCGCCGAAAGGCAAAAAGATAAAATAACTAAACTGAGCAGTAGACGCATTCCTTTCCTTTTATTACTTAACGTTTGTACTAAAATAGAAGTATTTTTGGTAGTACAATTATGAAGACAAAAGGTTCAAAAAGAAACAAGGTCAACTTAATCACTCTTGGTTGCTCAAAAAATGTTGTGGATTCTGAGAATATCATGACTCAGCTTAAAGCCAATGATTTTGAAGTGGAGCATAATGGGGAAGAGGCAAGCAGTATTGTTATTGTAAACACCTGCGGTTTTATTGATTTAGCCAAAGAGGAATCTATAAACACAATTCTAGAATGTGCCGATTTAAAGAAAGAAGGTGAAATCGATAAATTGTATGTGACGGGTTGCCTTTCACAGAGATATAAGGATGATTTAGAAGCCGAGATTCCAGAAGTGGATGCCTATTTCGGCACCATGGAATTGCCAGGCTTACTTAATAAGTTAAATGCTGATTATAAGCACGAACTTATCGGAGAGCGCTGGACATCCACCCCTCAGCATTTTGCCTATCTAAAAATATCTGAAGGATGTAATCGTACCTGCAGTTTTTGTGCGATACCTCTAATGAGAGGAAAGCATATCTCTAAGTCAATTGAAGCCCTACAAAAAGAAGCACGGCACTTAGCAAAGATGGGCGTTAAAGAGTTGATATTGATTGCTCAGGAGCTTACCTATTATGGTTTAGATCTGTACAAAAAAAGAGCATTACCCGAACTTTTAAATGCTTTGTGTGAGATTGAAGGGATAGAATGGATTCGCTTACATTATGCCTATCCAAGTAAATTTCCGCGGGAGGTTTTTGATGTGATGGCAGTTCAGGATAAAGTGTGTAATTATTTAGATATTCCACTTCAGCATGCT
>JAHDBE010000212.1 GCA_020630555.1 Saprospiraceae bacterium | reverse complement strand
GTGAGGATTTAAAGCCACTCCTGCCATAGCACCAGTCTCTTTTATCTGACCAATGACACGATGTAAATGGGTGCAAGCCTCATAATGTACCGTAATCACATCAGCTCCTGCATTTCTAAATTCATTCACATAACGTCCCGGATCCTGGATCATTAAGTGTACATCAGATATCTTTTCATTATCCTCGCACATTGATTTAACAATAGGCTGGCCAAAAGAAATATTCGGTACAAACACACCGTCCATAACGTCTATATGCAACCAATCCGCTTCGCTACTATTTACCATTTTTACTTCTTCTCTAATACGACCAAAATCGCACGCAAGAATCGAGGGAGCTAACTTAAAATTCATGCCTAAATATACCCTTAAATCCTAATATGAATCATCAAGACTAAGACTACATTCTACTTTTGCTTGATATCCAAGTGAAGGCAATAGATTTAAAAATAATTGGATGGTTCTTAATACATCGCGCTCACAATAACTCTGAATTTTAGATATATCATGTTCGCCCCAATAAATATCGTGGATTTGACTTCCGTCAATATCATCCTGTTTATGGGAGATAACAAACAAATTACTTAGAGTCTTTAAGCTTGTGTAGTTTTTATAATCTCCAAACTTCCAGAGGTTCATGGTATCAAGAAAATGGTGGAGCTCCCAGGGTTTCTTGGTAGCAATTTGGAAAATTCGCGGGATAGGTAATTTATTTATTAGTAACCTTCGAATTAAGAATGGAATATCAAACTCCCTGATGTTATGTCCGATTATTAAATCATCTCGCCTACTTGTGCCGTATCTCTTTAGGAATGCGGACAATTCTTTTAAGATTTCACTTTCGCAGGTTCCAGAAAAACTTTTAAGCTTGTAGCCTTTTACTGTTTTACCTTTCCATTCCAAGGCACCGATGGAAACCATTACAACTTTTCCAAATTCAGCATAAATCCCAGAGAACTTTCGATAAGACGCTTCTAAATCAAATTCATTTAATCGCTTACGCGAAAGATGAAACTCAGCCCAACATTGACGTAAGTCTAATGGAAGATCCAAATATTCTCGAAATTGTCCGGTAGTTTCGATATCCAAGTATATCGCACGCCTAATTCTATTAAAATCCATAATCCTCAATGAATACACCTATTATTTGTTAGGTATATACCATGATTTTTAACATTCTTTCTGATCTTGGAAAATAAATTAGGATATTAGATCAGTTGAACAACAAAAAACGCGAAATATGAGCTCTTCCAAATCAAACAATAAGTCTCTACTAATCGGTGCACTTGTCTTATTACTAGGATTAAGCGGCTATCTGTGGTATAGCAATAAACAATTAAAGGATCAATTAAATGTCCAGACTAGCGAATTAAATGAACTTGAAAAAGTAAATGCTGAGCTAGATCAAGATTATCAATCCTCTCTCGCCGAACTAGAGGAATTTAGAGGTGAAAACAAGGAATTAAATCAATTAATTGACAGTCAGAAAAAAGAACTTCAAGCTCAAAAGGATAAGATCAACAATCTTATCTGGACCAAACGCGAGCTAAATAAAGCCAAAGATGAAATTTCGAAGTTCGAAGGCATGGTCCAAGGTTATGTATCTGAATTAAACACTTTGAAGGCTGAAAACGAACGATTAGAAAAACTCAACAAGAAACTCGAGGGAGAAAAAGTACAACTCACTCAAGAAGTCAATCAAACGCGAGCAAATGTCGTACAGCTTGAAGAAGCGAAAGCCATGTTAGTTTCAGAGTCTAACGAAATGAAAAAATCCAATGAAGTTCTTTCTACGAAAGTCGATATGGCCGAAGCGATTAAAATTAATTGGATGGAGGTTAAGGGTTATGAAGTCAAAGATAATGGGAAACTGAAAAAGAAAAGCAAAGGAAAAGATATGGATATGATTCGTACTTGCTTTAGAACAGAAAGTAATTATGTCGCTTCAGCAGGCACAAAGACTTTCCAGGTACGACTAATTGATCCTCAGGGAGAAACGGTGTTTGTCGAAAGCTCTGGATCAGGTGTCCTAACGAATAAGTTAGATGGGACTAAAGTGCGATACACAGGATCAGGAACCGTCGAATATAACAACGAAGATACTGAGGGATGCGTAGATTGGATGGCCGGATACCAATTAGCTAAAGGTATGTATGATGTCGAAATCTACAATAATGGATTTATGGTGGGTAAAGGAGATTTTAAAGTTAAATAACTAAAAACTCCTCGAAAGCCCTAGTCCTATTCCCCAACTAGAATAAGAATGATGGAAGCCTGCTGATTCTTCGGTTAGGCTTCTTCCTTTTCTAGCATTATAAGTAAATCTCATCCCGAGACCCCAATTATCAGAAAGTTTATAAGAAATCGGCAATCTAATCTGAGTACCAATGCCTAAACGAGATTTGTAACTCAGATTTGTTAGGTCATCAGAGCTACTTACATCGATTAAGTAATTACCCTTTTGTGAAAAGTTTAAATTACCTAGAAACGCAATCTCCGCTCCTAAACCAAATTTCCCAATACGCTTCTTATACGACAAACCAAAAATTATATCTAAGGTCCTATATAGATTATATTTTGTGTAGACTGTTTCATAATAATTTAAGAATCGTCCCTGCCCATATAAATCGGTAACCGTCCCATTATCATTTACAGTAGAGCCTATAATTACATTATCTAATTGTACAATAGAATCCATAAATTCGCTATACACCAGTCTTTCTGAAATCTGGCCTAAAGACAGTCCAGAAACCACACTCCAGTTTTCTGTCATAGCATAAGTATACTCAAGACTTAATCTTAGTCTTTCAAGACTAGTTTCTGAGGAATTTCGAAATGGAATAAAAGAGATTAATGAATCATTTGTCGTCGATAGATTTCGATTTAAAAATTCATAATCAGTCCAGAAATTCAAATTGTGTTTCTGTACTTGATTAAGCTTTCTATCAATTTTTAAATTCTCTGTTAGTCTTACACTTGGTAAAAACTGTTGAGACTCTGCCATAATATCATTCCATAAAATAGAAATAGATTCTAAGTGAATTGCTCGATCGATATTATGAATAGATTCTTCAACTGCAAGGCCCGTATTTATCAAATCGAGTTGATGTTGGTTATCACGATTCTGCCCAATTTTTGTGGACTCGTTAAAAGTCACCTCACTATCATACGTAATAGAGGAAGTTACTGCATTAGACGCATTGATTTTTTTTAATCTTTCATCTACTTGACTTTCGTCAATAGTGTTTTGTTTATAAGAGGCGTTTATTTTTTCTTCAAATTTTTCTTGATGAGAGGTCTTCACATCTGACAATATCACTTCGTTATTCGATAAATCTAGTTTTATATCATTTTTAGAATTTAAATTATCCTTGTCATCATAAGAAGCTTGATCGTATCCCGATACGTTTTTTATATCTGCTTTAGAAGCATCTTCCTCATTAAAGGCTAGATGAATAATTAACCCCACGACGAAAAACAATGGCAATAAAAGCCACAAAAAAACTCTTCTCCGCTTTTTTGATCTTTCGATTTTTGGTTCTAAATTATCCCAAAAGGAATTCAGATCCATAGGACTGTTGTAATCCTCAAGTTCTGACTTAATATTTCGATCTAAGAAATCTTTTCCCATGATTGATCGTATTTTTTATTCTTAATGGAGCTAGCTAATAATGCTCTAGCTCTTGATAAGTTACTTCTCGAACTAGCTTCTTTAATTTGTAAAAGTTTGGATATTTCTTTATGCGTGTATCCTTCGACTGCGTATAAATTAAAAACCGTTCTGTATTGTACGGGGAGTTCCTGTATTTCCTTAATCAAATACTCCGCATCTATATTTTTAGATGCCGAATCATTGTTTGAAATCCCTGAATGCCTCTCTGTGATTTCCTCAAATTTATTGTGCTCACGCCGAAGAATATTAAGTGCTGTGTTCACAACTATTTTACGAGACCAGGCCTTAAAGGCAGATTCATTTCCATTAAAAGATTCTAAATTTTTAAAAATTTTAATGAAAGATTCTTGAAGTATATCTTCGGCCCCATATCCGCGGCTTGCGTATCTTCTAGCCACAGTCATTAATAATGGCGCAAACATAAAAACAAGTTCTTTTTGAGAAGAACTTTGAGCTTTCAAGCAACCTGATATGATTCTTTTGAATTCCATAGAAATATGTCAGAACTCCTTAGAGTCCTGACACATTAAATTTGCAATTATTTATTCATCTCGTTTTATCCTATACTCTGCATCTAATTCGACTACTTGTCCAGTAGATGGGTCATTGAAAGTTCCTATTAAGGTACCCTCTATAAAATCACCTTGCATACCTAAAGGACCAACTGTAAACTCTATATCAGTACATTGCTGACATGAGCCTGTAAAATAATCACCAGTATTACCATCAATACCAGAAATTAGTAACCAGTTTGGATTATAAGTACCTGGTTCGGTCAAAATAACCGTCATATTGACAATTAATGAATCAGGTGATTGAGCATAAATTTCTAATTCATTTGGAGGGCTATTTGGTCCATTGTAGTAGGCAAAAGGATTAACCAATAGATTTGACTGCCCATTTAATTCGTAAGAAAAATATTCAAGAATTTCATCGCAAACAGTAATTTGACCTAAATCAATAGGTCCAGAAGAAGAGGGATCCACGACTTCAGGTTCTGATTCTTTTAACTGATCAAAATCATATCCAACAACTTCTACATCACCATCGCAAAAATTAGAAGTTATTTCAAAATATCCATTTTCATCTAACTCTGCAAACCAACTATTTCCCGAACTACTAAAAAGTGCATATCCATTTGATACAGGATCTAAATCGCAATTTAATAATGTTCCAGAAATGGTATTAACAGTTGTCGAGTTCGTCACTGTTATTGGTGGCAGTTGTGTGTCTTGACTAAATGGTCCATATGTTTGAGAATAAATAACATTACCACATTGATCTTTCAAAGTAAGTAAGAAAGACTCATTCTGTGGCACCTGCCCTTCGAAATAACCAGAATTCACATAGGTCCCCAAGACCATTCCGTTTAATTCTATTTGCAAATAGACCCCACTTAAAGAATCGCCATTGGCTGAGGAAACTGTACCCGAAAGATTAATCGATGGATAAGGCCAATCGTAATTCCAAAAAGAAAAATGTGAT
>JAHDBE010000211.1 GCA_020630555.1 Saprospiraceae bacterium | reverse complement strand
CTCACTCTGGATAAGCCGTGTAGCTCTCCACTTTGCTCATAGCGATATACTGTCCCAAATTCAGCAAGTCTAAGTGGAAGCTCTTTATAAGATCTAGGTCTATGACCATAGATTTCACAGTGATGTGGACAGTTCATGGGTTTTAAAAGGAATTCCTCTCCTTCTCTTGGTGTTTGGATTGGCTGGAAAGAATCCTCACCATATTTAGCATAGTGGCCAGAAGTAACATACAATTCTTTTTGACCTATATGAGGGGTCATAACCATTTTATATCCAAGTTTCTCTTGCTCTTTGCGCAGATACTCTTGGAGACGTTCACGGATTTGTGTCCCTTTAGGTAACCAAAGCGGAAGACCTGATCCTACCTTTTGAGAAAACATAAAGAGCTCCATTTCAGCTCCTAGTTTTCTATGGTCTCGTTTCTTTGCTTCTTCCAGAAGCTCTAAGTACTCCTTGAGCTCTTTTTGCTTTGGAAAGGTGACTCCGTAAATACGAGTCATTTGCTTTCTCGTTTCATCCCCTCGCCAGTAGGCACCAGCAATATTTAAAAGTTTTACTGCTTTTATGGTAGAGGTGTCAGGAATATGTGGTCCTCTACACAGGTCTGTAAAATTTCCTTGCTTATAGAATGTTATTTTTCCATCTTCTAAATCTTCCAACAACTCTAGCTTATACTCATCTCCTTTTTCTTTGAAGTATTCAATCGCGTCTTTTTTAGAGATATTGATTCGTTCGAAGCTAGATTTTTCTCTAGCTAGCTCTATCATTTTCTTTTCTATTTTCTCAAGATCGGCTGGGGTAAATGTCTTTTCGCCTGAATCAATATCATAATAAAACCCATTATCAATTGCTGGTCCAATCCCAAATTTAGTGCCTGGATATAGTGCTTCTATGGCTTCTGCCATGACATGAGCCGAGGAGTGCCAATAGGTCATCTTTCCCGTTTCATCTCGCCATGTATGCAAGCTAATGTTTGAATCTTCTTCGATCGGACGATTGGCGTCCCACACCTCACCATTTATAGATGCTGATAAAACATTTCTTGCCAGGCCCTCAGAAATTGATTTTGCTACCTCCATAGCAGTGATACCCTTCTCATATTCCCGCACGGCACCATCTGGAAAACTTATCTTAATCATACTTGATACATTCAGATCGCAAAAATAGAAGTTAAATTCTTGTTTTAGGCGAATGCAGTACGCAATAATTCTAATTGGACAACTTTGATTTTTTAATTTCGCATTCGAATTAAAATTTTATTAAACTCCGTCTTATTCCATTATGTCTGCAGATTGAGGCGTTGTACTTATCAGTATGAAGCGAGTTACATTTATCCTATTGAGTTTTTTCATTGCTTTTTCTTCATTCGCACAGAAAAAAGAAGATATCCTTGAAAACTTAAATCAGCAAATATTATTCATCAATGATGGAATTCATGGAGTAGTATTAGCTCACATCATTTTTGAGAATTACAATCAAAATCTGAACAAATATGTTGATCTCGAAGCAGATAGCATTAACTCAATCATTACCAATAGCCTCATAGAGATTCCCGACCTGTTTGATGATATTTCGAGTTTTGGTAAATATGGTATAACTCCAAAGAAAAGATATAATAAGCTATTAGCGGACCCATATACTTTTTCTTCTGTTAAATCATATCTCAAGAAAGAGATGAATATTCTAAATGCCTTGAATAAGAAAAGGTTTACGATCGAAACGTATCTTAATAAAAATGATCTAAAGGATAGATCAAATGTATATGGTGCGTATGAATTGCTAGAAGAATGTGTAACCCTTTTTGACGAATATTATCTTACAATCCAAAAACACTATGAAGAGATTCGAAAGATCTATGATAGCCAAAACTATCAACTAGGTGAGCACGAAAAGCTTTACGTCCGTTTAGCAAAGCTACACAGAGCCAATAAAGATATTTTGGATGCCCTTAGGGCGAAAAGTGATTTTGGTTTCGAGAGTTTGCTCGATAAAATGGTTAATGAAGTATCTAAACTTAAATCCTTCATAGCTAATGCTACAAACTCAACATATAAGCGGCTAGAAAAGACTCCATTGTTTTATGAGAAGATTGATGACGCCATAGAATTTTCAATATCGTTTTACAATACTGCTGAAGTGCCTGCCGACCGAAAGCAATATGGGAAATTTTATCACTATTATAATGACAAGCTACTTTATTGTTTCAATTATACCAGTGCCGGTTATGTTTGCGAAATGAACGATATGCGTGACAGGCTTAATATAGACGGTTTATATTTTGTAGAAACACCTCGTTATTTTAAGGTAATTTATCCTAAAGTACTTGACACTGTCAATCACATTGCTTCTTCTGATGACCGGGTTGATTTTATTCCAAAAATGCTTAAGGATCGAGAAATCAAAGAGAGTGCATATAAAATCCAAGTTACAGAACAAGAGTTTGTTGTTCAGTTTTATGACCATAAAATACAGGATGGAGATATCGTTTCCATAAATTTTAATGGCGATTGGGTTTTAGAAAAAAAGTCTATAGAATCTAAACCTATTGAGCTTAAGCTTCTTTTAAACGAGCAAGGGAAAAACTATTTACTACTTCACGCAGTCAACGAAGGAAGAAGACCTCCTAACACCTTGGCCATTCGATATCGTGTCGGGGAAGAAAAAAAGGAAATAACCCTCAGTTCGACGCTGAATACTAGTGAAATGATTGAGATAGAGTATGTAAAACCTCAGGAAGACAAAAACTAGATTTTCGTTTTAACTTTTTGATTTACTTGCGGTAGTGCTGGGAACGGTCCACTGTAAGTGGAGTCTTGCTTAATAGCAAGACCGATATCCCGTAATACGGGAAGAGCCTGTGACCATAACGCCGCTACTGACATTTATGTCGGTAGAGGACCGCCCTAATACTCTCTAAATAGTTATCTTACCTAAAAAAGATCGTATGTCTAGATTACTTGCCATTATTTTTCTTTGCAGTTGTTCTTATTTAAAAGCCCAGGTTTTCGTCGAATATTTAACTCTAGGAAGCTACAGTAAAGAGGTGATCGAAAGTTCGATTAATTACCCGACCTTATACGATGTATCTGTACACAAAGTGCTATATATGACGCCTAATTTAGAGGGGGAAATGCATATTGCTAGTGGTTTGTTTTGTTTGCCAGATGCGGAAATAGATATGCCTTTGTTGTGCTATCAGCATGGGACTGTTGCCAGTAGAGATGATGTGCCTTCTAATCTCGAAGGAGGCTTTACTGGTGGTCTAGCATTTGCTTCTCAGGGTTATGCCGTGGTGATGCCAGACTATTTAGGTCTAGGAGAAAGTCCAGGTGTCCATCCTTACATTCATGCGGACTCTGAGGCTTGGGTTGCTGTTGATTTCTTAAGAGCTGCTTTCGAAATGCAAGATCAATTAAGTTTCACCTTAAAAGATCAGCTTTTTGTCACTGGTTATTCTCAAGGAGGACATGCTTCAATGGCTTTACAAAAAAGTTTGGAAGAGAATCCAGTCGAACAATTGACCATAACGGCAGGAGCCCATATGTCTGGTCCTTATAGTATTTCTGAAAAAATGATAGATTTTACTTTGGGGGATGAACCATATAATTTTGTAGCATACTTAGCTTGGGTTGCTCTTTCGGTTCAGGCTTCGTTCCCTGATTTATTGTCAGATTTTGAGCTCGAGGATATTTTTAAAGAGGCCTACATTGATCCAATCTTAAGGTTTAAAGACGAAGAAATTAACCTTCTAGATTTAAATATTCAGTTATTGCAACTGCTTTCGATTAATGAGGGTCAAAGCCTTGCCAAATTGATGCTTAAAGAAGAAATTCTTGCTGCACTGTTCAATAATCCTTCGCATCCTTTCTCCCAAGCCTTACAGCGAAATGATGTAGATCGTTGGGCTCCACAAATGCCTACTAGAATGTTCTATTGTACAGCTGATGATCAAGTAACTTATCAAAATGCTGTCTTTGCTGATTCATTAATGCAGGATTTGAATGCGCCAGATGTTGAGGCTATAGATGTAGCCACCAATCAAGATCATGGAGGGTGCGTACGTCCCGCCACTATAGCTACTCTTGAATTTTTTAATCTTTATTCTGGATTGGTAAGCTCGGTAGAAAATACTTTAAAACATACATGTGCGGTAGATATAGTCATTAATCAAAGCCAGCTCAAGGTGGAATCGGATTGCCCGATCCAAGGTGTTCAGTTATCAACCATCAGTGGCAGAGTAATCCAAAAAGCGAATCCAAATCAAAAAAACACCTTAGCCATTGAGCGTTTAAGTGCTGGCTTGTACATCTTGAGTTATTCTGTGGAGGGCCAAGAATTAATATCGGAGAAAGTTTGGCTAGATTGAGTTAGAAGTTCTACTTTCGGAAAAAATTATTGGATCCTATGAAGTTGGATGATTTAGTAGCCGTTAGTGGTTTACCAGGCATTTATAAGGTAAACACATCAAGACAGAATGGTTTAGTTGTGGATGATTTAGATTCGGGTAAATCCAAATTCTGTTCTGTACGTAAGCACCAATTTACCCCTCTAGGCACCGTAGCCATTTATACCTTTGATGACACTGTCGAACTCAAGGATGTGTTTCGTACCATGACTGATATGAAGGATGCCGATCCAATCGTATCTCATAATGATTCAGCAGATACAATTCAATCATATTTCGAAAAAATAATTCCAGAGTATGATCGAGATCGTGTCTATGTAAGCGATATGAAAAAGGTGCTCAAGTGGTATAGTTTCTTAGAGAAAAGAGAACTTATCGGATCGCTACTTAGTGAAGAGGAGTAATTATCCTGCCCAGTCTTCTCGATCTAAACTTCTAAATTGAATAGCCTCTGCAAGGTGTTCAATTTTAATGTCATCACTACCGGATAGATCTGCTATTGTTCGAGAAACTTTCAAAATTCTATCGTAAGCCCTGGCAGATAATTGAAGTCTTTCCATTGCTTTTTTAAGCAATATTCTTCCCGCATTATTAAGCGAACAAATTTTCTGAATCATCGGTGTAGACATTTGAGCATTACAGTGCATATTCTCTTGGTCTTGATATCTTGTATTTTGGATTTCTCTAGCTTGGACTACTCGTTCAGAAATAGATTTACTTGCCTCTTCAGTATTTTCGATCGAGGACAGTTCATCATAACTTACGGGTGT
>JAHDBE010000014.1:6690-30158 GCA_020630555.1 Saprospiraceae bacterium | reverse complement strand
TTGTGCATTTTCATTAGGTGTAAAAACGCGTGGTTCGAATCGCTGATCTTCAGCTAGTGAAACGTAGTTCTGACTAGTCACTGGCCAAATTTGTTGGATATCGATAACATCTCTTTGGGGAGTCCCCTCGGTGAAGACAAATTTTATGTCTATGTCTTCTTGCCATTGTCCCCCTCGATCCATAAAGATTCTTTTGCTACCTTTTAGAATAGGTCCAAAATCCGTAACATCAAAAGTCCAGGTTTTACCTTCCAAACCAAAATCTAAGAAAAGGCCATAAGGTGTGACAAAAGACAGAAGTTCAAATTTGGCAGGTGATTTACTGAAATAGTCAAGTGTGCCTATGGGTATAGAGTCTACAAAAGCAACATCAATACTTCCGACGAGATTACATGCTTGGTCATATATGGGCATTTCTCCAGCTTGAAACAAATAGTCGGTCTGAGTAAGTATTAAGTCCGTCCCGGTGACGTCATAATAGTCGATTTTATTTGGGGCGTTTTGAACCGAATCTAAAACGACAATACTCGAATGCTGAAGCTCATATTCTCCACGAACAAATGTCATTTCTGGAATTAGAACCTCTGGACTATAGTTTTTAATATGCTGCCCTTGTCTGTATGGTCGATAGCTAAGGTTTCCAGTCGCTTCAAGGTCATAAGCATTAGGTGATAAGTCTGTGGCTCCAGCTTGATTTTCGTCATTGAAATCATAAAATGCGACTAAATGATCGTAGTCTGAATGTGAAGATTGAATCTCTTGTCTCATCCATGCTTGAATAGTGCTTTGGTCGAGTGCCTTGTTCCAAATGGCAAAGTCATCAATTTGGCCAGGGTAAGCTCTATTTCTTATGAAGTTTCCACCAAGGACAAATTTTTGGATATCGATGGGTCTAAACATACCTGTCCCTGAATGCCACATCTCCCCATTTAAATAGATGGCCATGGTACCTTCCGTGGCATTTTTGACGAAAGTCCAATGATTCCAACCATTTTTAAGTTCGCCGGTGTTTGCTGTTTTATTTATACGATCGTAGGTCGACCCATCATTACCACAATCCCAATACACCTGTGAGTTACCCCAAGGAAGGTGCACATTTATTTGTCTTCGATTAGATGCATCTACGCCTTCAAAGATCGTCGTATTTTTTATCACATTAGGCCCACCTAAAGCCCAGAAGCTTATCGTAATCTCGTTTGTAATAGATGCCATTGGAGTATCTGAACTTAAAAACTGAGTTTCATTAAATTCTATGTTTCTATCCTCTGGATTAGCCAATAAAGATTGTAGTCCTGTCCCCATGCTTGTGACAATTTGAGTAGAACCTGTCGAAGAGGCGTAAGAGATTTTGAGTAAAACATTTGAGCTACCGTCCCATATAAATGGACTTGTAAAAACGAATTCTTGAGAACCATTTCCATTCAACTGAACATCGTTGTTGTAAACCGTTTGAAAGTTGTTTAATTCAGGGCTTCCAAAATTGGTCGTTGTAGAATTAGTATTCTTTAATTCAATTTTAAATTGGCTTAGTTCCGAGGATTCTCCAGCTAGGTTTAACTTGAGGAGATTTATTTCGCCTCCATCTAAACCACTCGCCAATAATTCTTCGGATTTATAAAGAAACAAACCTGTATTTGGATAAGGGCCAAAGAAGTCATCTAGAGGTAGGTTTCCTGTATTTATGACATGCTCAGATTCACTGATTGTATTGGTGATTTCTGTATTAGTGATTTCGTTTTGATAATAGGTGTAGGTGGGGTTATCTGTCCATAAGAAAGTACTACCACTAAAGTTGGAAATCACATGGGTAGGTGCTGTCGCTTTTAGAGAGTCCACACGCATGGAGTCTATAATATTTGTGTTACAGGAGTAGTCCCATTCACCGCAACCTCGATTTCGATCACTAAAATCAGAGACGAGACCATCTTTACATCGCATCGAGTAGAGCATGGTGATTTTTTCATATTGATTATGATCCCCTGTAGGGAATTCTATAACTGTATCTCGAGTTGTGCTTTCGTAATTAAAAGCTTGGATAACAGTGGTGTTCTGAGCGTAAATATTGGCGGAAGCCAAAAAAAGAAAAATGTAAAAGAAGGATCTGAAAGACATAATGGTTGGCTTTAATCTAACTAAAGATAGTAATTTTGAAGTCTAGTAAATTTAGTTTGATGGTCTATTCATTCAAGGGTTTTACCCCTGTTATTGATCCCAGTTCCTTTGTTCATCCACAAGCGGCGGTTACTGGCAATGTAGTCATAGGTAAGAACGTTTATATCGGACCTGGAGCGGCAATACGAGGCGATTGGGGTGGTATTGAGATTCAAGATGGGTGTAATGTTCAAGAAAACTGTACTATCCATATGTTTCCTGGTGTTATGGTGGTATTAGAAGAATCTGCGCATATCGGTCATGGAGCAATTATTCATGGTGCTCGAATTGGGCGTAATTCGATGATCGGTATGAATAGTGTGATAATGGATCATGTAGAAATAGGAGAAGAATGTATTGTTGGGGCTTTGACTTTCGTCAAAGCAAATGAAATTATTCCAAGACGCAGTTTAGTCGTAGGGAACCCAGCAAAAATCGTAAAAGAGGTATCTGATGAAATGATTGGCTGGAAAACTAAAGGAACACAGCTATACCAAAGTTTGCCCAAAGACTGTCAAGACAGTCTCAGAGAGACGCATTCATTAACAGAAATACCCAAAAAGCGACCTTCACAAGAACGATTATATGAGACTTGGAAATCGATTAAAAACGACTAATCGTTTTGAAGCTTGCTTAACAATCTAAGGAATTCGATATAGAGCCACACTAATGTCACGAGTAAACCCATGGCGCAGAACCACTCCATATATTGAGGCGCCTCTGCTTCAGCGCCTTTTTCAAAATTGTCAAAATCCAATAAAAGGTTAAGTGCAGCGATGACAATAACTACAAGGGAAATACCAATACCCATAATACCTCCTTCATGTAAGTAAGGTAAGTAAACACCAAACATGCTAAAAATAAAGCCCATGACATACATGATTAAAACAGCCCCCGTAGCCATAATGATTCCAGCTCTAAATTTTTCGGTGACCTTAATTAGGCCAGTCCGATAAATGAAAAGCATTGTAATAAGGGTCCCAAAAGTTAATATGACGGCTTGAAATACGATTCCACCAAAACTTGCATGATATATTGCGGAGATTGTCCCGACAAACAGGCCTTCAAACACGGCGTAACCTGGTGCAGACCAAGCTGAGGTATGAGGCTTAAAAGATGCTATTAAAACAAAAGCTAGACCTCCAATAATCCCCGTCCAAAGCAAAAACATGGTAGGCATTAAAAAACTACAAAACGTTGTTAGCATCATGATTGAAAATAAAATGAGCGTTTTGTTTATGGCTCCTGATATGGTCATTGGAATATAATCACCATCCATAGCCATGGCTTGCGATGCTGATTTGTTTAAAGTGGATTCTTTAAGAATTGGATTTCGTGATTCGAAAAAATTCGACTTTTTACTCATGACTTCGTTATTTAAATAATACAGATTTAGTTACCATATTTATCGATGGCTCTTTTTATTTCTCCTCTACGGTTTTCTGGACTTGGATGTGTGCTTTGGAACTCAGGTTGGCGATTAGGTCCGCCTGCTTTTTCTAAAATGTCCATGACCCCGATAAGTTCATTTGGATCATAGCCAGCTTCGATCATAAGTCGTACTCCAAAATCATCGGATTCAAGTTCTTGGTCCCGACCATATTTCATATTGATTAAGTTACCGATCATTTGGGCTGCTTGCGCAGTATTGTAATCTCCACTCGCGACAACAGCCGCTCCAGTAAGGCCTTTTGTTAATTCCATTTTATGCAATCGTTCGGCTCCATGACGATGAATGACGTGGCCAATTTCGTGTCCAAGAACACCAGCTAATTGGTCTTCGTTTTCGAGTTGTTCGAATAAGGCAGCGGTGATAAATACCTGACCACCAGGTAGGGCAAATGCGTTTATAACTCTGTTATCTGCTAAGAGATGAAAATCGTATGGATACCCTGAGCGTCTGGCAATGCTGTTATTAACTAGTCTTGCTCCCACAGCGTCAACAAGTTCTTGGGCGCGTTGATCAGGATGTAGACCACCATGTTGTTGTGCCATCTGAGGGGCACTTTGAAGTCCGATGGCGACTTCTTGCTCCGCCGTCAAGCTTAAATATTGAGTTTCTCGAGTTATAGGATTTTGTTGTGAGCTTGAAAAATATTTAAAGACAGAAAAGGCCGCGACGATTAAACCAATTAAGAGCGTCACTTTTAAATTGGATCGTCTTCTGGGCTGGGGATATCCTCCTCTGCCATAGTCATTTTGGGGTGCACGTCTACGTAGCATGTTGTTGATTTTAAATTAGATCTAAGAGTTACTCTTTTTCTTGATTACAATTTAGTCAAAACAATTTTTTCTTTGTGCTTCTCTTTTATCAATCTGATGAATTCTTTAAACTCTTCGTAGTACTCTGGGAGAATTATGGGTTCTTTTAATTTAAAGGAGTAATTTACTTTTATCTGGTTTCCGGTTTGAGAAATAAGATAATTGAATGATCCAATACCATTGAAAGTTTTCATTCTAGTGGACTCAGGTAATTCGCTTACTTGATATTCACTTGGAACCTCTATAATGTGGATGTGGTTGGTAGAAATATCAAAATCATAAAAAATGGGGTAGGAGCGTTCTTTTTCTTCAAACAATTCTTGCCGAATGCCTAATCCAAGATCAGCATCAATATAAATTTCATCGGCTATTTGTTTAAATGGGCTTACTAATTTAAGTTCCACTTTCGCTTTTAATTCTTCGGAAGGGTTTTCTAGGTTTAAAATCTCATTATAGACAATACTATCTTGTTCTTCTTCTTTTGCAGACGAAAAATTAGCCTCTTCTTTTTCTGATTTTTCCGAGGTATTATTTTTTTCGACCGAGCTTTGTTTTTTTAGAAATTTAGCTCGTCTTCTAAATGCGGCAAAACCTGATTGTTTAATTTGACCTGTACCATTTAAGCTTTGATTAGAATCATCAATCGTGTAGTTGCAAAAGATGGTCTCGTTATACGAATTTGGATTTTCTAATTGATAGGTAATAGGATTGTTTATGTCTGCTTCAAGGACGAATATATTTACAGCTCTATCTGGAAGTGCGCCAATAGATAAATGCTTTTCAGTGGCATCTAGATAGTAAATTTTATCCCCTAAACGTACTTTAGCAAACAAATAATTCAATTCAGTTATACTTGGAAAATTAGTATTTAGTAATCCACGATTTCTTGATTTTGTTAATATCGGAACTGCTTCAAATCCGTTCTTAATTAATAAATTAATTAAGAGTGTATTAATCTGACCAACAGATCCTGCGTTGTTTACAAATAGTTCTTTATGGAAGTCATTTCCATAAATTCCATAATTACCATTCCACTCGAAATTATTTTGAACGTAATAATAGATTTTCTCTAGTTTCTCCATTTCCTCAGAGCCAGCTAATGATTCTTCTAATTCTATTGGTAGATCAAACTTCCTTTTGAACTCTTTCTTGTAGCTATTTGAGTAAAGGCTCTTAACGACGTCATTCCAAGTGGATGAAAATCGTTTGCGCTCCCCATTGTTCCATCTAACTTCGGCTATTTCATATTTTAGTCCTGAGCGGTAATCATTAATGTTAAGAACAAAAGGGTCATCACGTAATGCCGGTATGGAGTCGGCGAAATATTCATTTACAGAGTATTCAAAATCTTTTGTGGTATAATCGGATTTTATGTTTTCTAATGGTACTGATCCAGTAGCGACAGGATTTAGCATGAAATTCCTGGGAACCTCAAGTGTCATTTTAGAAAATTCCACAGGCACGTCCCGTTGGAAGTACCATTTCGGAACTGAGGTTAAATAAGGAGATCTAATTTCGTATTCAAGATCTATAATAGAACCTGCTTTAATATTAGGAATTGCAAATTTGTGAGTCGTCCAATTTTCTGTTGTCTTCTCCTTAAAAACGCTTTTTTTATCCATCTTAGTTTTGACCACTTTTCCATTTTCTATATTGTATGTTGTGGCCTTTAAACTCTTAAGCGTCTCTTTATCTTTGCTATCATTGTATAATGGTATTTCTATCTCACCCATTCTTTCGCCTTCATCTTTAAGGATTTTAATACGATAGGCATATTTCATTTTGAGATATAACTCTGTTCTATATTCATATTTAATTTTACACTCGGCATGCATGTAATACGCATCGGTAATTGTGTCAGTGTGATGTTGGGTTAATTCTAATTCCTCAATGTTTACCTTCTCCATTTTCTGAGCGGATAAAAAGGATGGTATGGTTATAAGGAGTAGGAGTGTAATTAAATGTCTCATTTAGGTAGTTAGGTTTTTGCTTTAAGAAGAAGAATGGTTTTTTCTAGTTTTAATATTTTTTGAGTTTGTTCTGACAAGCTTTGTATATAAGAATTGGGATAGAATCCCTTTTTTAATACCATTTGGCGCGATACATGTAACTTATTTTCCTTCAGCTCATAATCAAAAGTGAAATCAAATAGATCATTTGATATATTCAAAGGTTTGGGCAATCCTTTCAACTGTTTTGTTTTAGGAAAAACATATACAAAACTGTCTTTCACCTCGTGATCTCGTCTTATTTTAACTGGACCTAGGATTTTAATTAGATTGCTAGGTAGTTTAAGGGATTCAAAGAATATGGGAATACTAAAATGCTTTCCTAGGCTTTCGCCAAATTTTGAGGTTTCAAATTCGGAATTCAGTTCGACTAAACTTTGCATCCCGTCTTCTATTAAATTCAGCTCCAATGAGCTTATGGTTACATCGGTATAGTCTTGTTTAAATTTCTCTTTAGCCCATGAAAGTTGATCCGATTCCGATAAATGAATTATTCGAAGAAGTTTTTCAGCATCTATTCCAGAATATTGGACTTTTGATGTAATAGAACTTGTAAAATCGCTATTTATAGTAACGGAATAATTGGATTTACTGAAATTTGATTTAGACGTATAAGACGGAGTATTTATGAGCTCCGCACCAGATTCTTTAATTAATAATACTTTTCTATCGTCGGTAAAACTTCCCAAAAAGTTAACTGGGCTGTAATTGGAGGTACATTCCAGCCATGTTGTATCCGATTCTGATGGAATGGATAGGAAAACATGATTGGCTTGATTATGACTTGCGAATGTCTCGTGTATCGACTTTTGGTTTTCACCGGCATTGACAACAACTAAATTTGATTTTATATCATTTGCATTGAGTATGGCCATGGTATACATGCTAAGGGCTTTGCAATCTCCGTACTTTCTTTTATGGGTATCATTTACAGGCGCGGATTTAAAGCCACCTTCTCCTAACTGAATGCTTATGTATCTTGTGTTGTCTTGAACGAATTTATAAATGCTGTTTATTTTTTCATCCTTAGACATTTGATCGTTTACTAAACCTTTAAACTCCTCTTTGTTTTTTTCTGATACGTTCTCTAAAATTGGTAAAATGAAACTTTTATAATACCATTGACCGTATTCCTTCCAATTCCTTATTTCTCCTTTGTGACCTTCATAATTAAATTTTGACAAATTGAAATGAACTGTAGGGAGTCCGGTATCGTCCATTTTCGATTCTGTTTTGAATTGAGAGAAATTTAAATTGCTCAATTGATAAGTCAAACTATCTGAACTTCTAGTGGCAGGAATTCCTTTCAAATCTTCGAGTTGAGATATTTTACCTTGCGATTTGTTTACGATAGTGTATCTATCAAGTTCAACGGATATGTTTGGTTTCCAAAATGGTCTCCATGAAGGAATGAAGCAGGTATTCTTAGTTTCATATTCGTATTGCAGCTCGAAGCTAATAGGATAACTCGGAGGGGTATAGTCAAGGACTAATAACCTTGCGTCATCAATTAGATTATTTTGATCATAGGCTGTCTCTTTGAAATTTTTCTTTTTAAACGATCGGATACTGTTTCCGTTTTTATCGTAAACAATAAGTTTCAGTTCATTTATTTTTTCCGAAAGAGTGAATGGAATTACCAAGTCCGAATAATTTAATGACTCTTTATTTTTAAAGGTCATTACTCGATCGATAGACATGATCATTTTGTCATCATCTTCAATGGTCAAAACTTTTAAATTCTTCCTCATTATAACATCTGACAAAGAATTTAAAGAATCCGGTATGTCCTCCAAAGCATACTGAGAATACAGCCTAGGAGTTTGTATCAATACAAGAATGAACATTAAAGTTATCCGCATAAATCCAGTTTGCTAGATAATATACGAAAGCTAAGTGGACATTAGTAATCGTTCAAAAAAAGTTTTACACGTTTCAATCCGCGGTTCGGATCGTCGTTGTTTCTTGTATCCAGCAGCCAACCTTAAAACTGTCTCCGACTTTCTTTCGACGTATGAAGACATCTTCTTTTTTAGGCATGTATTTGCTGTACGTACGAATCCATTTATTGGCCTCTTCAGATACCGATGGATCAATTTTTTTTGCATACTTAAATTTGTCGATAGCCGGCCATGTGACTATTTGGCTATCCCATCCTGTTCCAGGTCCACATAATGGACCACTAGAGGCGTATAGCTTACCAATCAGAATAAACGGTTCTCCCCAATTTGATCGAAACTTAGCAGCTTCTAATGCGTACTTTCGAGACATTCTGAAGTTTTTAAGATCGCCGTAGTAAATCTTTGCGATAAGCAAATTGTATTTAGCTTTCTTTTCTGGACTATCGGTTTCATTAACAAAAGCGTCAAATTGGTCAACGGCATCTTTATATCGTCCTTCTGTATATGCACGATAAGCTAATTTCAGAGGACCCTCTTTGGGTGGTGGAGTGTAGCATTTAGAATCTTTAGCTTGCTTAACTGTTAAAAGTTCGGGCATACTAGGATCGCACCCACCTCTTAATAATCGACCATATACTTTGTTAATCACTTCGCAGTCTTCGGGAGATTCTTCAAACATACCGTAATACTTTTCCGTATAGTAGCTGCAATCGTAAAATCCTTCAACACCTTCGAATGATTCGAGCAGGGCAGGAGAGTAGCTGTTTATGATATTCCATGCCTCACAATTTTTCTTACAATTTGCTGTACCGTATTCGATGGCATCCCACAATTTAATCGCATATTCTGCAGCCTCTTCCTGAGGTGTTATGCCTTGAGCAAATCGATCATTTAAAAGTTTGGTAAATGGATTGATGATAAAGTAATCCGCTTTTTCGCCTTTACCATCAATTGCTTTTTTAAATAGCTCATAAGTTTGCTCCTGGGTAGTAAACTCATAAAATGTATAATAGTAATCGAAGGCTTTTCGACCATCTATGTAGGCTTCATCACCAAAACATTCTACGCGCTTATCATAAATCATCATAACGGTGTCTACATAGGATTGCTTTAAGGTTTTATCTTCAGTCAAATTAAATAGGTGTGTGTAAATCCTGACTCCATCATCAAATTGATATTTAACACGGCCGTTACTGGCTGGTGCCAAAGAATATGCTTTCTTCCAATGAGGTATTGCTTTTTCAAAATCATTGGCTTTTATAAAGTCTTTAAAGAGTACATAAGCCGTTTCTGCTTGATCTCTTTTTGATGCATCTAGGTCACTAAACATGGTGCACTCAGAAGCTCTTTCAGTGATTTCTTCTACTACGGGTTTTGTAGGAGGAGCTGGTGGCTCAGGAGTGGGAACTGCAGTCTTAGGACTACATGACCAAAATGCTAGACATAATATGCCGAAAATCCATTCTTTCATAATCATAGTTTTATGATTCAATTTCTCTTTTGACGGAAGTCGTGAAATTAAGGTAGTTAATCCTTTCTTAAAAAAATAGATGCAAAAAAGCCAGTTCGGGTTGCGAACTGGCTTTAATTATTTGTTTAAAAAACTTTTATTTAAATCTCACTTTTACTTTTTCACCAATCCAACATCCTACAGTGGCCGTATCGCCTTTTTTCATTTTACGCATAAATCCTTCTTCTTGTGATGGCATACTTCCTGCATACTTGGCCACTTTATCCGAAGCTTCACTAGCAACCTCAGGATCTAAAGACTTAGCATAATTATACTTATCAATGGCCGCGAGAATTGCCAGGCGCTGATTCCAGGAATCGCCACAATTTCGTGCAGACGTTGCGTATAAATCACCAATTAGCATATAAGGTCGACCCCATCCTGATTTTAGACTTGCCGCTTCTCGCGCTAATTTTCTAGCTTCATTATAGTTCTTTAATTTACGACCTTCAATGGAGGCAGTTGAAAACAGATAACTTGCTTTTTTCTCAGGATCTGTTTCGGAGTTTATTGCTTCTTGATATTTAGCAACTGCGCCTTGGTAATTTCCTTCTTTGTAAAGTTTATTTGCCATTACCGCAGGGTTGTTTGCTTCAAATTCTGCTTGAATTCTAGCATTTTCTACGGCGGCATACTTCTTCCATTTTCCATCTAGTTCATCGTACATCGCGTCTCCTGGTTCACATCCTTGACCTTTAAGAATAGCTAATACTTTTTTGATGACTTCAGGATTATCTGGATCTGCTTCGTACTCAGGACGAAGTTTGTTTTTGAAAAACTCACAATCAAAAATATCTCTTTCGATTTGAGCAAACTGTCCTTTGGCAGAATTCCATGCTTGCTCGTAATAAGACGAGTATTCGTGATTTTCGATATTATGCTCTGCTATACTCTCCAGGTTTTCGTAGATTTCACGCGCCTCTTCTTTCGAGATAAGTTCTTTCTGAAATTGATAGACAGTGATTCTAGCTGCTGGATCAAAAACGACATATTCAGAGGCATTTCCTCCCGTAAGAATAGCATCTTTTAAAACAGCTAAGTTGTCGCTGTAAAGGGAATTTACAGAGTAATACATATCCGATCCCTTTCGCCCTTTCATCTGAGCAATTTTAGCATTATAGCATGAATCTGAACTACATTTTAATTCTATACCTCTAGACTCATAACAGGCTATGGCTTCATCGTATAATCTTAAGATAGCCGCTTTATACTCTTTTTTAGTGGCGTCATCCGTGGCATTTTTCAGTAGGTTTTTATAGATCTCTACACCATCTACATAGTGGGATGATCTTTTGCCATCTGCTGTGGGTGCTATTTCGTATGCTATTTTCCAACTTTCAAAGGCCTGATCATATTCTTTTGCTTTATAATGACCTCTATAAATAACGTGAGCATTTTCTGCTTCTTCTTTTTTTGGTGAATCTTCCCAAGATTCACACTGTCCAATTGCTTCTGGCGATAAACTTAATGCCAAAACAAAGACTCCAAAAATTTTGATAATCGCTTTCATCTACTTCCTTTTTTGTCTTTAATTATACTTTCTTTTTATAAACCATTCATCGTCGTTGAATGTAAAGGAGAAAGATATTCTTGCAAAACTTTCTTCAATTATTGTTCCGCTTCCTTTTCTCCCAAATTCAATCCCGAGATTTGCATGAGATATTTTTCGTTGAAAGACGAAAGGTAATCCCATACCGAAGCTTGCTCCATATGTTTTAACTTGTTCTTGGTCGAAAGACCGTGGATCAGTGCTATAGAATAAACCGTATCGATAATATACTCTTTTAAAGAAATTATTATACGATTTAAAGTTAGGACGAAAATAGCCTCCAATAGATACACGATAAGAATCGCTTAATGTTTCAGGATTTGCGTCATTTTTATATTGAGACCAGAAAGTTCTACTTAAATCTATCCCAATTGTATACTTTTCTCCTTGATGATAATTGAAACCAATTCCGATTTGAGCAGGTAATGTTCCAGACCCTTCAATACCGGAAACATTGGTTAAGGTGTCGCTATTAGAGATTGCACCATTAAAAACAAGAATACTTCTATTAAGAATATCGGATTCTGTAGAAAAGGAAGTAGCACTTTTGCCATACGCTCCAAAACTGATTAACTTTTTAGCGACTCCATTGTTTTCTACATCTTTTTGATTTAAAACCTTTCTCCATTGAAACCCTAAGTCATAATAAAGGCCTCTAATCGTATAATTTGATTCAAAAACATTATCAAAACTTGCCGCGATATCATTAAATGCTGTGGCTCTATTATTTTCAATGTTTCCAAAAATATAACCAAGATTGGCGCCGAAGTAATAGTTTTTATATGACATACTATTTCCCCAGATAAACTTACTTGTGCCTCCGGATCCAATAAAGTTTCTCTCAATTTGTCCTAATTCTGGGTGTAGATCAAAAGATGTAATGTTATAACCTACCTCACTATTTGGAATGAGGTGAAAGGCCATAGCAAATTTATACGGTGATGTTTTTCTGTCTAAAATCGAGCTAAATGGGTTTTTTAAAGGGAAAGCCAATGACAAATAGGCGAGATTTCCGTTCCATAAATTATCCGAGCTTTCCGAATCTGATATTCTAGAGTACTTTGCGAATACACCGATATCAAACGAAGTGGCTCTTAATCCTGAATAAGAAGCAGGATTTGTCATGTTTATATGGTAAGAGTCCATATAACCTGCTGCAGTACCTCCCATGGAGCGCATAAACATTGTATGGAAATCAACTGGATCACCAATACCAAATCGCGAATAAGGCGAATTCGCGTTAGATTGTGATTCCCCTGTTTGAAAACAGAAAAGGGCTGAACAAAGCAAAATTGCTATTCGACTAATTCTATGCATTATACTCAAGAATTTCATTTAAACCTATCATCACGAGTTCAGGACTCACAAATATCTTCCTTTTAAGCTTCTGTGCAAAAAGACTTGCATCTCCACCGGTTAAAATAACGTTAAGGTCTTTGTATTTGAGGTCTATTCGTTCCATAAACGCTTCCATTTCACATATCGTACCCCACATTGCCCCATTTTCAAGGGCATGATTTGTGGTTTTACCTAAAATGTCTTTATTAAATTTATAAGAGGCCAATGGCAACTTATCTGTAAATTCATCCATTGCCCTGAGACGCATTCTAGCTCCAGGGGCAATATTTCCACCTAAATACTTTCCTTGGCGATTAATAAAGTCATAAGTAATACAGGTGCCCGCATCAATTACTAGGCAGTTGGTCTTAGGAAACATTTTTTGGGCCCCTGCGATTCCTGCGATTCGATCTCGTCCTAAAGTTTTGGGCGTTTCGTATAAATTAGTGAAAGGTAATTTTGTCTTATGCGATAAATGTATAAAGTCGTAGTTCTTTTCTAAATGGTTAAGTAGGATTTTGTTGTCCTTTCGTGTCGAGGATAAAATAACCCTTTCGAACGCCCATTCTGCGTGTATCGCTTTTAAATCTCGTATAAGAAATTTTTCGAATCGTTCGAAAGTCCGAATCTTCGATTCAAACACGGCGACTTTGTAAAAACTGTTTCCAATATCAATACAGAGGTTCACCACTAGTGTTTAAAGTGTCTTACGCCAGTCATGACCATGGCCACATTGTTGTCATTACAGAAATCGATACTTAATTGATCTTTTATGGATCCTCCTGGCTGAACTACTGCTGTGATACCAGCTTCATGTGCAATCTCAACGCAATCAGGAAAAGGAAAAAAGGCATCAGAGGCCATGACTGACCCTTTGGTGTCAAAACCAAAGTTATGTGCTTTGGCTATGGCTTGTCTACAAGCATCCACACGAGACGTTTGTCCACATCCCATTCCTATCAATTGATTTTCCTTACATAAGACAATTGTGTTAGATTTTAGGTGCTTCACACATTTCAGAGCAAACTCTAAATCTCGGGTTTCGCTTTCCGTGGGTTGGCGATTAGTTTTAAACTCAAAACCCTCTTTTTCTTCTATAGCCGAATCATAGTCCTGAACAATTACACCGTTTAGTAAGCTTTTGAAATTTTTCTTTTGAATATCGAACTTTTTGATTTTTAAGAGAATGCGTTTCTTTTTCTCTTTAAGTAATTGTTCGGCTTCAAAATCGAAATCTGGTGCTATTAAGACCTCATAAAACAGTTGGTGAATTTTTTCAGCAGTTTCTAAATCGATTCGAGTATTACAAATTAAAATTCCCCCAAAAGCGGATACATTGTCACCCGCAAGAGCAGCATCATAGGCTTCGGATACTGAATTTCTGGTCGCGACGCCGCATGGATTTGTATGTTTAAGAATTGCAAAGCTAGGTCCGTCAGAAACAAATTCAGACATGAGGCAGACTGCCGCATCTATATCTACCAAATTATTATATGAAAGGTCTTTTCCACTGAGTTTATCAAATTGATCATTAAATGCTCCAAAGAACGTGGCTTTTTGATGCGGATTTTCCCCATAACGTAAAGGATGAGATTCATTTAAACTAAGTTTAAAGGCATCCTCATTTTTTTCTTCTGAATTGAAATAATTATGAATATGGGTGTCATAGTGAGACGAAATCGCAAAAGCCTCTCGGGCAAGTGACTTTCTTTGAGTCAAGCTCAAAGATCCATCCTGAGCAGAGAGTGCATTTGCTACATCTTGGTATCTACTTTTACTAGCAATAACCGCCACGTCATTAAAATTTTTGGCGGCAGCCCGAATTAGCGCTATTCCACCTATGTCTATTTTTTCAATTATAGCTTCCTCGTCAGAGGTGTTCTTTACCGTTTCTTCAAAAGGGTAGAGGTCGACAATAACTAGGTCGATCTCGGGTATTTCATAATTATTTAATTGACCAAGATGATCTTCATTTCGTACGGCTAGAATTCCGCCAAAAACTTTTGGATGCAAAGTTTTTACACGACCATCTAATATAGAAGGATAACTGGTTAAGTCCTCCACGCGTTTTACTGGAAGACCATAATCTTCGATAAATCTTTGGGTACCACCAGTGGAATAAATGGTTACACCATGTTGTTTTAATTGATCTAAAATTGGTTCGAGCCCATCCTTGTAAAACACAGAGATTAAGGCAGATCGGATTTTAATATTGTCCATAGTTCAGATGAAGAAACATATTATAAAAAAACGTAATATTTGGCACGGTTTTCGCACAAATGTAGCTAAAGAAGATTATATCTTCTATGCACCTTTGAGTAATTGGATAAGTTTTCATTTATAAAATTTATTCATTATGAGATTTTCATTTATTGCCCTAGTCTTTATACTCTTTATTTCTGGAGTTAATGCACAAATGGGCGTGTTTAAAAACATAACCCCAGATCCTGTTCCTAATCCGCTCACTGATGGTGTGACATACACGTTTACCATGGAATATGACAACACGAGTTTGTCAGGTATAGAGTGGGTTTTTCAGACGAATCCAATAGAATTTCCAAGTGGAGGAGCAGTTGTTGGTCCTGTTAATCTTTTTGGCAACGAAATTTCGTTTACCATTACTCCTGATAGTGATGGTGGAGTTCCATTGGCATTTACTTTCGAGGCGAGCGATGGATCCTCAAATGGATGGGCAATTTTCAGCTATGCTGAAGCGTCGCTTCCAGTCGTCATTTCCAATTTTGACGCAAGTCTAGAAAGAAAAAACGTAGAATTACATTGGTCTACGGACATTGAGTTAAACAGTCATAAGTTTGAAATTCAGAGGGCATTTGACGAAAATGAATTTGTTAAAATCGCCGAAATAGAAGCAAAAGGAAATGATTTAGTCGGGGCGGATTACTCGTTTATAGATTATAATATTTCTGAATTTAATGCAGAGGACGTCTATTACCGCCTGAAGCAAATCGATCAGGATGGTAAATATGCCTATTCTGATAGAGTCGTTGTGAGTCTGGGCCGATTCCAAGAAAATGTATTTGAAATTGGAGAAATACATCGTGTTGGATCTAACGAATTTTTAATTGAATTAAATTCTAAAATAGATCATACTGCTTTTATTCAAGTAGCAAACTCTGGTGGTCAACACATTTTAAACCAGATTAAATCAGTGATGGAAGGTACAAATCGTATTGGTTTAGCTTTTAAGCAAGATATGCCCGAAGGTGTGTATGTGATTACAGTGAGATCAAATTATACCGTGATATCCGAGAAGGTCATGTTGTAAGATATTTCACCCGATCCCGGATTGACGCCAAAACCCAAAGGTGGCGTCCTTCTGGGATTTTTAATTTTCAGCTCCAAAGTCTAGTATATTTCCCATTTCATAACAAATCCGACATCGAGGTTCGTATTTGTCTTTTTCACCAAGCAACACCTGCTCTTTTTCGGCCGATAATCGGTAGGAATGCGTGGCTAAGCTCCCGCAATGTGGACAAATCGCATGTACCTTGGTTATGTATTCCGCTACAGCTAAAAGTGTGGGTATTGGACCAAATGGTTTCCCCAAAAAGTCCATATCCAAACCTGCAATAATAACACGTATCCCTTTGATTGCTAATTTTTGACATACCTCTGGCAGGTCTTCATCGAAAAATTGGGCTTCATCAATGCCTATCACGTTTACGTCACTCACATGATTAAAAATCTCCTTGCTCTTAGAAATTGGAATGGATAGGATCGCGTTGTCATCATGAGAAACCACATTTGTTTCATCATACCTGGTGTCCTTTGATGGTTTAAAGATGGCGGTTTTCTGATTTGCAATTTTAGCGCGTTTTAAACGACGGATTAATTCCTCTGTTTTTCCAGAAAACATCGAGCCACAGATCACTTCAATCCATCCACTTCGTTGTCCTCTAAAATTGGGTTCTAGAAACATAGCTCGCAAAATAGAAAATATGTTTGAAAATGCTTATGTGTAGATGCCTTGCTTTTACTAGCTTCGTATGAAATTTTATCTCCTTGTTTAGCGTTGAGCTAAGTGTTCTTTAAATCCATCACATGAAAGAAAAGAAAATCAAAAGACTTCTTGATAAGATTAACCAATTATATAAGCACCAAGAAATTGATGGTGCGCTTTCTGCCATTGAGCATGACTTAATGTTAAGCTACATCCGCGATTTGTATGAACAATACGCTTTTGCTAATGGAGAATATTCTTTAACCGATAATGTACGTAGTCAAAGTTCTGACAAGACAGAGGCCATCGTTAAACCAGAAGCTGTTGTTCAAAAAGTAGTAGAAAAAGAAACTGTTCAAGCTCCTGTGGTTATTGCAAAAGAAGAAGTTGTTGTTGAGGTTTCCGAACCCAAACCTGAGCCCGACCTAGCGCCTGAGTCGCCTGAAATTGACGAAAGTCTGGAGTCACTGTTTAAAGAGGAGTCGATAAGTGATTTGTCAGATAAACTGGCTTCCCAACCGATTAAAGACTTATCCAAAGCCATGGGGATAAATGAAAAGATATTTACAATTCAAGAGCTTTTTAATGGCGATCAGGATCTTTTTAACCGCACTATTAATGCCTTGAATGGGTATAATAGTTTTATCGAGGCTACTTTCTACCTAAAAAACGGTGTAGCTACCGATCAAGATTGGGCATCGGATAGTAAGATTAAAAAGGCGGCCGGGTTTATTAAACTCGTACGAAGACGATATAAATAATGGATAAGGACGTCCGCACATTAATACGGACTATTTGGTTTCCAATTGTCTTAGTTGTCATTCTTTGGATGGTGCACTTTTACAATGTATATCACAAGGGCACACTTGGGATTTATGGAATATACCCAAGAGCCTGGGACGGATTACAGGGTATATTTTTTGCTCCCTTTATACATAATGCAAAAGATGGCTTTAGGCATATACTCAGTAATTCGGTGCCTCTTTTTATGCTCACCTCGATGATTGCACTCTTTTACCGAAGAGTACTGTATCCATCCTTTATATTGATATTCATTCTTACAGGTTTTGCAGTCTGGATGTTTGGCCGACCTGTTTATCATATTGGGGCAAGTGGAGTAGTATACGGGTTGTTGTCGTTTGTGTTTTGGAGCGGTGTATTTAGAAGGAATTTAAGATCGATCATTTTAGCTTTGGTAGTCACCCTTGTGTTTAATGGTTATTTTTTAGGCTTATTCCCTAACCGAGAAGGTGTGAGTTGGGAATCACATTTATTCGGTGCTTTGGCTGGATTGTTAACGGCCTTTTTATTTAAGGCCATTCTTGAAAAAGAAGAGCAAGAGGAAGAAGCTTGGTCATCATTAAGTGAGCCGGAAGAAAAGACTTTTTTTCTGCCAAGAGATACATTTGAGTTGACCTTAAGGGAGCGACGAGAGATAGAACTGCGTAGACAGGAAGAATTAAGAAATAGGGGGGATGAATGGTCAAGTACTTCGACTTAAGTATTTTCTTTGTTTATGGATTCTACAGCTGATCGAACACTTCCACATTGTAATAGTTTGGCTTTCGCCAATTCATATGAAAGGCCAGTTTGATTCATAACCATACGTGTGCCTCGGTCAACGAGTTTGTTGTTACTCAGTTGCATATCCACCATTTTATTATCCATGACACGTCCTAACTTTATCATTACAGTAGTAGAAATTGTATTCAAAACCAATTTTTGAGCTGTGCCTGATTTCATTCTCGTAGAACCCGTCACAAATTCAGGACCGACAATAGGTGCCATGGTATAATCTGCATATTTACATATGGGTGCTTCCGGATTACAAGTCAGTGCACCGGTTAAAATTCCATTTTTCTGACAATCTCTAAGACCACCTAAAACATAAGGGGTTGTTCCTGAAGCAGCTATACCTAAAACAGTATCTAAAGTGTCGATATTATAGGCAGAAAGATCTATCCATGCCTGCTCTTCGTCATCTTCCGCAAATTCAACAGCTTTTCTAATGGCCCCATCTCCTCCAGCAATAATACCAACTACCCAGTCATGAGGTACTCCAAAAGTTGGTGGACATTCCGAGGCGTCAAGAATACCTAGACGGCCACTTGTTCCTGCCCCAATATAAAACAGTCGACCACCTTCTTTCATTTTTGGGTAAAGTTGATCGATAAACTCTCTAATGTGTGGTAGTATATTTTCGACGGCTTCTGCTACTTTTTTATCTTCAGAATTTATACGAGTAACGAGTTCATCCGTACTCATTTTTTCAAGATTTCGGTGTATGGAATCAGATTCTGTAATTTTTTTCATGCTGAGGTTTCTCTTAAAAGGAGTGATTTTAAATCTCGAAGGTGCATTAAAATGACGATTGGAACAATGGTCGCGGGTAATAAGGTAAATGGAAAATAGAGAACTGCGCGATTTGGCTGATCAAACGCAAATTGTTGAATCGGTAATTCAGCAGATAAGAGCGCATTAACTAAAATGAATAAAATCAGAAAAAGAGATAAGATGTTCCATGAGATTAAAAGGTATTTGCTTGGATTTTGTGAAAGACTATAAAAAGCAATAATAGGGGCAGTACACCCAGCTATGATATCAAAATTTCGTCCTTCAAAAGTCATAAGTTGAGGAATCCACTCTAATAAATACAGTTGCCATAATACAATCTCGATCGGCAACCTTAACAGATGTAATACACTGCTAAAGAAGTATGTCTTTTTTCGATTATTTGGTTTTTTAAGTGCATAAAAAAGAAAGAGGACTAGGATTATCGATGGTATTAAAATCAAAAGAAAACGAGGTGGAAAAGCTTCAGTATTCGTGTGAAAACCGTTAAAGCTAAGTACAGAATGAACAAACGACCAAAGGATCCAAAATGTGGTCCAAAAGAAACTTTGGGTTTCTAAGTAAAAAAAAAGTAGGCACCATAAGAGGCACAAGATAAAAAGCCCGTTTATCCAAAATGGTAAATCACTAATCATCTAAATCTTTATAAGATATCAAAATCAATAAAGCAAAACTTAGAATTCCATTGAGTGCGATAATGGTTGAACCAAATTGAAAACCATTTAAAAGCGTGTCGGCATTTTTATTAATGACATAACTCAGAACTGGAGCCAAAATACAAACTGGAATTACTAAGTGATTCTTTAGTTTTCTGGATGTTAAAATGCCAAAACAAAATAATCCTAGAAGGGGGCCGTAGGTGTAACCAGCAGCGATAAAAAGTTCATTTATAATGGCACCCGCATTAAGTTGCTTTGCGATTATAATGACCAAAAACAGGATGAAGCTAAACGCTATATGAACTTTTATTCTGATATTCTTCTTTTCGGATTCGCTTAAATTCGATTTTTCAAAATTTAAAAAGTCAATACAAAAGGCGGTGGTCAAAGAGGTCAAGGCGCTGTCCGCACTTGAATATGCCGCGGCTATTAATCCCAGGATAAAAAAGATGCCCACTATTGAGGGTAGATAATTAATGGCGATAGTAGGGTATAGTTGATCAGACCTTTCCGGAATTTCTAATCCTTCTTTTGTGGCATATATGTACAAAAGAGCTCCCAGGCACAAAAACAGGAACTTGGCGATGACTAATACAAGGCTGAAAGTAAACATGTTTTTTTGTGCATCTTTAAGGCTTCGACAACTAAGGTTTTTTTGCATCATATCTTGATCCAATCCAGTCATTACTAGAGCAATAAGGGCACCGCTGATAAACTGCTTATAAAAATTATTGGAGTCGTTCCACCCAACATCAAAAAACCACATTTTAGAGTATTCGCTTTCGCGAATGGTTGTGAAAATATTTCCATCGGTTATGTCTAGTGATTTTCCAATGTAGTACAGGCTAAAAAGAACAGCCGAAATCATACATACTGTCTGAAGTGTATCTGTAATTACTATCGTCTTAATACCCCCACTGAAAGTATACACCCAAATGAGAACAATTGTAATTAGAACAGTGAAGAAAAACGGTATCCCCATAGGGTCCATTAAAAATTTTTGAAGAACAATGGCGACTAAAAATAGCCTCAAGGAAGCCCCAATGACGCGCGATAAAATAAAATAGAAAGCACCAGTTTTATATGCGGCGGTTCCTAGTCGAGCATCTAAATACTGGTATATACTCGTCAGTTTGTAACGGTAATAAATCGGCATTAAAACGGTGGCTATAATGAAATATCCCACAAGATATCCGAAGACCATTTGCATATAGGAGAAGGACATATTCGTACCTTCTCTACCTACGACACCTGGTATGGAAATAAAGGTTACCCCTGAGAGGGTGGCACCTATCATGCCAATGGCTACTAAAAGCCAAGGAGAATTTTTATCTGCATTAAAAAAAGACCGGTTACTGGCTCCTTTTGATGACCAAATAGAAATGCCTATTAACACTAAAAAATACAGGATGACAATACATCCGATAGTACCGTGTGAAATGCTATTCTCCATTATTTAATCTTGTTCTTTGGACCCAAAAGCGAGATCTCCTGCATCACCTAATCCGGGGACAATATATGATTTGGCAGTTAGTTCTTCGTCTTCTGCAAAAATCCAAAAATGAGCTTTAGGAAACAGACGGTGCGCGTAGTTTAGACCTGGACTAGAGGTAATGATGGAAACTATGTGGATTTCATGTGGATTACCATATTCTAATAGTGCATTAAGGCCTTTGTCCAATGAGGCACCGGTGGCAAGCATTGGATCGACGATAATTAAAGTTTTATTATCCAGATCAGGACATGTGACATATTGTAGGTTTATTTCGAAGGTACCATCTTTATGATGTTCTCTGTATGCAGAAAGGAAAGCGGAGTCAGCCTGGTCAAAAATTTCTAGCATGCCATGATGCATAGGAAGACCCGCTCTGAGTATGCTGGCAATTACAATTTGGTTAGAAATTTTTTGTTCAGTCGAACTCCCCAATGGGGTGTCTATATTTACCTTTTCATAATTAAGATTCTTCGATATTTCTATGGCGGCGATACGAGCAAGTCGTGATAAGTTATTTCGAAACTTTAATCGGTCATTCTGGTAATTAATGTCACGAATTTCGCGAAGATAATGTGCGGCGATTGAAGAGTTATCAAGTAATCTGTGAATCATAATGTTATGGCTATGTAATCCTAAAATTCAAAATAGCATTAAATCCAATAACTTTTGTGTTCATACGATCTTTTGAGTGGAATTTTTGCGTGAGGTGCATGCAGGGCTTGGTCTGAAAGACGGAGCGAATAGCGAACCCCGTAATGGACCGACCCGAAGCGCAGTGAAGGGGCACGCCCAAGAAAAAAGGAAAAGTCAAGACATAATGCGCATGATTAAGTTATAAAACAGCGCGATGACTTGATTATTCGTATTTTTAAAAGAACAAGATTCACTGATATTTCGTTTAGAATGGTATGTGTATGCGTCCAAGTTTATTTGCCATAGCGTTTCTTTTTTTCTCCCTTTCGGGAATGGGGCAGACGACCTTACTTCCAAAACAGGTAGAAAATAAATCGGTAGGTATACTATATAAGTCGGAATGGGCAGTTGATTTTAGACTCCATACAAATGGTGCAGCTCTCGCGTACAACAAGGGTAAGATTAATACCTATTACAAAACGAGCTATTATCAGTTTGAACTCGGTTTTATTAGTGATCCTCGGGAGCGAAAGCAAACGAAAACTTTTTCAAACGGATTTAGTCAGACTACAGGAACCTTAATTTATGGTAAGCAGAATTCGATGTTTGTTTTAAGAGGGGGATATGGTGAGAAAAGATATTGGTCTGAGAAAGAGCGCAAAAAGGGTCTTGCTGTAGGATGGAACTATGAAATTGGTCCTTCGGTGGCTTTGCTAAAACCCTATTACTTAGATTTGATTTATCTCATAGAAACGCAAAATGGGATATCCACAGAGATAAGATCGGAAAAATATTCAGATGATAATGCGGATGTGTTCTTGGATGATAATAGCATATATAAGGCTAGTGGTTTTTTCCGTGGTTTTGGAGAAATGGGATTTGTGCCCGGGATACAAGGGAAGTTAGGATTACATTTTGCATCAGGAGCCTATGATAAAAATGTCCGAGCATTGGAAGTCGGGGTGATGTGGGATGCGTACATTAAAAAAATTCCAATTATGGTCGAAACGGCCAACGTCAGTAATAAACCATACTTCGTGAACCTTTATCTAAATTTGCATATTGGAAGACGAAATTATCTGAAGTAAAAAATCATCAGTGTTAGATTTACCTGTAGTTACGAAAGAGGAGGGAAGAGCGCGCAAGCCGGATTGGTTGCGGGTGAAATTACCGATAGGAGAAAAATATCGCAATGTTCGAAAACTTGTCGACGAATATAAGTTACATACGATATGTCAAAGCGGTAATTGCCCAAACATGGGTGAGTGTTGGGGTGCTGGGACGGCCACCTTTATGATATTGGGAAATGTATGTACGCGTAGTTGTTCGTTTTGTGCTGTAAAAACAGGAAGACCACCGGAGTATGATACGGACGAACCCTTGCGCGTGGCGGAGGCTATCCGTCTAATGCAAGTGAAGCATGCCGTAATTACTTCTGTTAATCGGGACGAATTAAAGGATCGCGGTGCGGAAATATGGTATCAGACGGTGGTGGAAGTAAAGAACCAATCTCCGAATACAACAATAGAGACCTTAATTCCTGATGTGAAGGCAAACTGGGAAGCTTTAGATCGAATGATTAGTGGTGGGCAGGAGGTAGTTTCTCACAATATGGAAACCGTAGAGGCGCTATATAGAAAGGTCAGAC
>JAHDBE010000014.1:0-6680 GCA_020630555.1 Saprospiraceae bacterium | reverse complement strand
TTGATATTGAATACATAAGAGCCGATATAGTAGAGCAAAATATCAAAGAAGCCTGGATCAGATCAAGCGCATAAAGGATTTTGGGAAGCGGACTAAATCGGGCATAATGGTTGGTCTTGGTGAAACAGATGAGCAAGTTTTTAAAATCATGGACGACTTAGTCGAACACGGATGTGATGTTTTAACTATTGGGCAATATTTACAACCGACTCGAATGCATTTGGCCGTAGACAGTTATGTACATCCGGATAAATTTGCAGAGTACAAAGAAGTAGGATTAACTAAAGGTTTTGATTTTGTGGAAAGCGGACCATTGGTTCGATCAAGTTACCATGCCGAGCGACATCTCTAGTTATTCCCATCCGTACGCCGCTCGTAATTTATTGTAGATTTCGGTGTTTTCATAAATGCCAGAAAATTTCTCTTGCCCTGGTCCTTTGGCAAACACTGGAATCATAGTGGCTGTATGTTTTGTTGAAGTGAATTTAAGTTCTAGTGAATCCAATTTAGAGGTATGATCAATAGCCAAACCACCCGTTTCGTGATCAGCAGTCACGACGACTAAGGTTTCTCCATCCTCCTCAGCCCAATCTAATGCTGCGTGAATAACAGCATCATAATCTTTCATTTCTGACAAAACGTACTCTGGAATATTCGCATGGCCACCCCAATCTATTTGAGATCCTTCAATCATGATGAAAAAACCATTTTCGTTTTGTTTGTTCATAAAGTCGAGGCTAAATTGAGTAGCAGGCAATAAATAATCACGTCCTTGATAGGCAGGAACAGGATCGTTATCTGCGGTAAAAAAGGCCAATTTCTGTGCTGTCGAATCCAGTTCAGTTATGTCATCATTAAAATAATCTTGTACAGTATAACCAGCACGCTGTAATTCTTGGCTTAAATTTCTTTTATCCGATTCTCTTCGGTCGAAAAATTTCTTTCCACCACCAATAAACAATTCAATAGGAGTATTGAGAAAGTCAGCGGCGATTTCTTCATAATTTTTTCTGTATTTGTTGTGTGCGATAAAGCTAGCTGGAGTGGCATGAACTATGGTTGATGTAGCTACCAGCCCAGTTCTTAATCCTTTGATTTCGGCCTCTTCTAAAATGGATTGGACAGCTAAGGTGTCTTGGTTTACACCAATGGCTCCATTGTATGTTTTAACGCCACACGCAAAAGCCGTGGCTCCAGCAGCGCTATCAGTGGTTAGTTTATCCGAACTATGTGATTTATGAAGTCCTATTACTGGAAATCTTTCGAGGCTGATCTTATTGGAATTATTGTACATCCCTGCTGATATCTGTGTTAATCCCATCCCATCTCCAATGAGAAGAATGACGTTTTTTGCTTTCTTAGGTTTGGCTATTTTTTTTCTGAAGGCTTGCGGGTCAGCGATTCTTTCTGGTTGTCCACAAGAAATAGCGACAGAGAATGCGAATAAAATACCTAGGGCAGATCGTAACATGATTAATTCGTTTAAGGATTCAAAAATAAATCTTTAATGTAAATGGACTGTGAATTTTTTACCAGGAAGGGCATTTACCAAGCCTTTAAATTCCAGCTGTAATAATACTGAAGATAGTATTGAGCTTTTGAGTTGTAGATTGTAAGCAATGATATCAATTTCCGTTGTGCCCGAAATTTTCAAAAAATGGTACACTTTTTCTTCTTCTGGAGATAAGGATTCAAACAAACTAGTTTGTTTGATGGCGTTTTTTCGATCCCAGCCCATGATATATTCGATGTCTTTAGCAGATTCGATGAGTGAGGCTTTATGGTTTTTTATGAGTTTATTACAACCTATCGATTTTAAAGCATTAACTGATCCTGGGAATGCGAAAACATCTTTGTTGTATTGATTAGCATAGTCGGCGGTGATTAATGAGCCTCCTTCTTCTGCAGATTCGATGACGACGGTTGCATCTGCAAGACCTGCCACGATACGGTTTCGTTTTGGAAAATTTTCGCGATCGGGTTTTGTGTAATAGGAGAATTCAGAAATAATCCCTCCATTATTTTTCATTTTTTGTACCAAGCTTCGGTGTTTAGCGGGATAGGTATAATGCATTCCGTTGCCCATAACACCTATAGTTTGCATATTTAATTCTATAGCTGTTTTGTGCGCCACAGAGTCTATGCCATGCGCTAATCCACTTAGGATGCAGACATTATGCTCTTGTAAGTCTGATATTAAACGTTGACAATTTAAAATACCTTCTGGGGTTGCTTCGCGGGTTCCGATAACAGCAAGTGTTCTGTTTACGTCCCAATTTATTTTGCCATCGTAATAAAGGATAATTGGAGCATCTGGAAAGTGTTTTAATCGTTTAGGATATTCTTTATCTAAATAAAAGCACCACTTTAGATTTTTGGAGTGAATTAATTGAAGTTCTGCTTCTGCTTTTTTTAAAATGGATGGATCGACAATACGCTTAGAGAGCTCCTCACCAATGCCTGGTATTTTTCGCAATTGAATAGGCGAGGTATTAAAAACTTCAGAGACTGTTCCACAATAACTGATTAGTTGTTTTGTTAGAATCGAGCCTACTTTTGGGATTTTGCTTAGAGCAATTTGATATAACTGTTCCTGGAAATTCTTATTTGTATCGTTCATAATTTGCCAAATGTATTTGCGCTTGATTTTGATTATTCAAGGCTTGATATACTTCGGCTAGACCTTTATTGATGATCGGGTCTGTTTGATCTAAAGCAAATCCTCTTTTTAAATAGTGTAGGGCCCAATCCATTCGCCTTTGTTGTCTAAAAAGGATATTATATCCACAATCAAAATAGAATTGCCTTAAACTTTGAACGTCCTGTGCTCTGGAGTCGAAGTAGTCCAAAAATTGACCTAGATATTCGACATCAGGTCTTCGACTAATGGTTGTTTTAAATCCTTTCAGGAGCTCTGTTTCATTTCGATCTAACTTGTAGATTTCTGCATAAATACCGCAATACATGATATTGGCATTTTTATAATCTGGGATCATGTCAGTTGCTTTCTGAGCATAGGGAAGGGCTTCACGCAACATAGATAATTTTTTATTGCGATCTGTTACGTCACGAGCGTCTTCAAAAATGGCTGTTGACATAAAGGAGTTAGCACGTGCGCTATTCTTGGATACTTTTATGGCCTCAGAATTTAAAGTGAGACCATTTTGCCATGCAGGTACTCGAGTGAAACTTTTGTAAGAGAAACCAGATATTAAAATCATCATAAAAATCCACGAAGTATAGTTAATGACCTTGTTTTGATGTTTAATACCATATTTTCTAAATAGATATGCAATAGCCAAACAGAATCCTAAACTTGGCATGAATAAAAATCGCTCGTTCATAAATGTTCCAACGCCAATAAAAACGTTCGAAACTATACTCAGAGTTAACAGATAAAATAGTAATGAGAATCCCCATATTTTTTTCTTTAATGCCCCATATACTCCTAAACTTAGTATTGCTAGATGAGAGATTATGGCTATGATTGGTTTTAGGTCAGTCCACGAGCTAATGGGAATGTGGTAAGGATAATAATCATGCGTTAAAGGATGTGGGAAAAAAGATAATCTTAAATATTCCGTCAAGGTATACGCTATGGTCGCGTATTTGGTGGAAAAATCCATGCCCAAAAAAGGATTGTTCATTACGTCTGTAAACTGAACTTCACCAATCAAGTAACCAATAACGGATATTCTGTAAATGAGATAGGCAATCGTCGTCAGCAGTAAGGTCCCTAAAATCAATGCAGATTTTTTGACGGAAGTCGATTCAAAGCAATACAAAAATAAGGGTACTACGGCTAGGAAAGTGATGACATTTTCTTTGGCTAATAAACCTAGAAAAAATAAAATTGGTGTAAAGAGTAAATATTTAAACTTCTCCGTACGGTTATATTTAATCGCAAAAAACAAAGTCCAAAGTGCAAAAATCATGGCCAGAATCTCATCTCTTCCTTTGACATTTGCAACAGCTTCGACGTGTACTGGATGGACCAAGTAAATTACTGTAGAAATCAAAGCAAGTAAGAATACATGCTTTTTTTCTTTGAATAATTCCAAAAGGACGTAGAAAATACTGAGACAACAAAAAGCATATAAAAAAATATTTATCCAGTGAGCTCTCGAGCTATTTAATCCCCAGGTACCATATTCCACAGCAAAAGTGACTAGAGATAAGGGTCTAAATCTGGCACCCTGCAGAAGGTTTTTTTGTTCCCCAAAATATCCTTCGAAACTCTCAGAGCTTAATATTTTTGTTATGCCGTCGAATCCTTTTTTGACATAATTATTCTTGGTAATAACCAAAGTGTCATCTAAAACGTACTCAAAATTTGAGGCCTGAGCATAGATTAAAATCGCAAGGCCGACAATTAAAATGGATGCCGCAATTGTGGCTTTTTTTGAAGAATTAAAATTTATCATAAGCTGTGAATCGTCTTAAATGCCACTGGAGTGTGTTGTTTTCGATATTTTTGACGTCTAAGATACGAGTAATCCTATTACGCTATGCACCCAAATAGTATACATACGCCTTTGAGATTTGTATTTTCTTGTGCTTTTATTCTGAGCTTTTTTATGGTCGGCTTCGCACAAAGTAATATCAAAGTTGGTTACAATGGCGCTTACCCTCAACTGAGCCAAGTTGATGAATTATTAACACTTTACGGAGCCCAAAATGCAGAGGTCGAAAGCAACTTTGAAACGCCGCGATTTATGCATGGTATTGAATTGGGCTATAGATATACTTGGAGTAATTTGGGCATTGAGTTGGGGTGGACTAACTTGTCAAACTCAAGCACGGCGATACATTTAGATGCTGCGACACAAGAAACCTATGACAGAGAATTGGATTTTTCATTTAATTCATACGGAATCGGTTTGCAGAATTTATTTGGTTCTGTTGGTTACGGAGCGAACTTTTCTTACAATCGATTAAAGATCAAATCCAATATCGGGACAAGTTCAGAAAAAGCAGATGTGCTAAAAGACAACTTTTATGGAAGTCGATTTTATTTAATGTGGAATGCCTATGGAAGCGGTAATGTCAGTCTTAGTTTGCAGCCCTATTTTCAAGTGTCATGGTCTGAAGCAGATCTTTCCGACTTAAGCCAATCACTTTTAGGTAATACAAACCCTCCAGACGGAGATTTAAATGAATCTCCAGTCCTATTTGGTCTATCATTAGTTTTTTACAACGGAGCTAAACCGCGATAATTAACTGAAAGCTTTTTTAACCAGTTCTTTTTGTTGAGCATCATGCACCTTTTTAAATCCTGTTGCTGGCGAAGCTGTTGCTTTCCTAGATATTAATTCAATAGGTGATCTTCGATAATAATTCATGATATGTGCCCAAGCTCCCATGTTTTCAGATTCTTCTTGAACCCAAAATTGATCGGCTTTAGCATATGATTTTAGCACCTTATCCACCTGTTTTTTAGGAAAAGGATAGAGTTGTTCGATTCTAACAATGGCTACATCATCTATTTTATTTTCCTCTCTATATTGAAGTAAGTCGTAATACACTTTTCCGGTGCACAGAAGTAGTCTCTTAGCCTTTCTCGCGCTTATTTTATTATCGATTATTATTTCTTTAAAACCATTATTCGTTTCCAATTCAGAAATATCTGAAATACATAGCGGATGTCTAAAAATTGATTTTGGTGACATGACGACCAATGGTTTCCTGAAGTTCCTTTGCAATTGTCGTCTAAGTAAATGGAAAAAATTAGACGGTGAGGTCACATTAGCTACAGTTAGATTATTCTCGGCACAAGACTGAAGAAACCGTTCTAGTCGGGCACTAGAATGTTCTGGTCCTTGACCTTCGTACCCATGTGGTAATAATAAGACAAGGCCACTCATGCGTTGCCATTTACTCTCAGCCGCCGAAATGTATTGGTCGAATATGGTTTGTGCGCCATTGTAAAAATCACCAAATTGAGCCTCCCAAATGACTAATGAATTGGGAGATGCCAAGGAATATCCATATTCGAATCCCATAACGGCAAATTCAGAAAGCAAGGAGTTATAAATCATGAACCGACCTTGTTTCGGGTCAAGATTGTTGAATCGATTATACTCCTCATAAGTTTTAGCATCATTGAAAACCGCATGTCTGTGTGAAAATGTTCCTCTTTTCACATCTTGACCACTCATGCGTACATTTTTACCTTCTAGTAAAATTGATCCATAAGCTATTAATTCTGCCATGGCCCAATCGATGGAATTGTTATCAAGAAGCTTTTGTTTTCCTTTTTGTAGACGAGCTATTTTCGAAAGGGGAGTGAGCCCCTCTGGTAAAGACATCAAGTGTTTGACAATTTTATTGATTTTAGTTTTTGAAATTCCAGTAGAAGGAGATGTTTCAAAATCTTTATCATTAATTGTTCTTTTTAGCTTACGCCAATGTTTTTCTGGTTCTTGATATTCGTATGGTAGCGGATCTTGTTTTACTTTATCTAATCGATTCTGAAGATCTGACCAAAATCGTTTTTCCATGTCTTCAGCAAGAGCCTTGTCTACATCTCCTCTCTCTAATAAAGTTGAATTATAGATTTCTCTAGGGTTAGGATGTTTGTTTATGATATCATACATCTGAGGTTGAGTAAACTTAGGGTCGTCACCTTCGTTATGACCATGTTTTCTATAGCAAACCATGTCGATCATAACATCTGTATT
>JAHDBE010000210.1 GCA_020630555.1 Saprospiraceae bacterium | reverse complement strand
AGTACTACTTGTTTTCGGACTAATAAATTTTTCTCTATTTCTATTGGATATTCTTTCTTTAGTTTCGATTGAAATATCCTCTCTTACTGGAAAAACGCCTTTCCATTCTTGGTAGTTATACAATCGAAATATATTCTTTATTTCCAATTCATTACTTGCTGTATTGGGTAGATAAATGAGCTTTTCGGTTATGTTATATTCTGCCTTATAAATTTTTAAAAGTTTTGCGAATACATATTTATTACTGGTAAACCGGCAGACTAATAGTCTTTTTCCATCTTTGTTTATTTGATTAAGGGTGTAGTATTGAGACATGTCAAGTTTATACTTATATACCCACTACATGAATATTATATATGATAGGACCGATAAATTATACTTTATTAGACAAAAAGCGGTAAACTGCTAATCGATATGTAACACGTAAATAACTTAGTCCCTGTTGTAAACTTATAAATATGAGAAGAGTTGCTACAGAATGTATTCCAATTATAGTGTTTAGGACCACATAAATAAAATAGAAGATTAAAAATAAGATCGCAAAAAGAAATAAGGCAAATAGGGATTTCCAGTCTGTGATACTTTGGCGAAAGCCAAATAACAAAGCTTTACTCACTCCTGAATTATTATCGATAACATAATATCGAGATTTAATGGACCAATGAACCATAATCAAACAAAAGAGCAGGCTTATAATTGAAGCTACAATCATTAAGAATACATAGGTCTTTTCAGTTTCAAATGCCTCGATAAACCATGTGAAAGATGCGGTTATGGGAATCAAAACGATGCTTAAAACCATGGTTGTAAGCACAAGGGTAAAAACACCTATGATGAAGAAACGCTTAAAATATTTACTGCCCGATATCCAGAAAGATTTAAGAGATTTATCAGAATTATTAACCGCATTCAGCATCCCGCCATTCATGAATACTGAAATCAAAAGGCCTACTATTAATAACCATGAAAACGAAATAAAGAGCTCAGAAATGCTCATGTTTTTAGCAATCAAATAATCATTGAATTTTTCAAAGTTAAAGCCTGTCAAAAAGCTTTCAGAAACAAGCCGTCCAGAAAGGTCCTTATCCAATGTGTAAAATATGTAAGCTCCGAAAACCAGCGAGACCAAGAGTTGAATAAAGTAAACTAAAATATTTATTTGCCGGAAGGCAAAAGAACTTTTAATGCTATGGAATATTCGTCGAATCATAACAAGGACGAAGCAAGATTTAAAATGTGTTGAAACCAGTTCGTTCCCTTTGCAGCATACTTGATAAATCCAGTTTTGGAATCAGAAGTACTCAAACAATTATTGTTGAAATTCATATCCAGGTAGATTTTCCTCTCGGGATCTAAGCACACGGACTCGATAGGGGAGTCGCGAATTATTTGAAGAGTTTCTGTCGCGTTTTTCGAATTCCAAAGTGTATCAAGGAAAGTGCCGTTGGCAAATCGAATTTTCAGTTCATATGGGATACGCATCTCTTCTAAATGAGTCAATGTAACTTCAGATAAGAAGATCTCATGATTATGACCTTCTTTAAATTGACGATTTTCATTTTGACCAAACCATCCATGATCCGATTTCAATGGCTTTGTCAGAATATCGCTTACTTCGGCATCCACCAATTTCGTAGTATTCAAACAGTCATCAAGAAAGCGTTCAAGATTGAGGCCATATTGATTCTGGGCATCTGACGACAAATGTTTAAGAGCAATCTTTAAGAAATCTTTTGTTTTTGGATGCTTAAATTTCCATGTCTCATAATAGTCTCTTACCATATTATCAAATGCCTGCTCCCCAACCAATCGTTTTATGGTTTGAAAAACTGTGGCACTTTTACTGTAGATGATAGTTCTTTGATCACCCGTAGTTTCGTATCCCGGCTGATTGATAATGTTACCTGCGGGGTTAGCCATCGAACAAAATTCATTTCGCGTAAACGCACTATTGTTTGCACAGTATCCAAATACGTTAAAAAGGGATGCCTCTTCGCCATAGCCGTACTCCATCACACAATCCTCATAAAAGGTAACAAATCCCTCATCTAACCAAGCTTCCTCTTTTTCATTATTTGCCACAATGCCCATAAAAAATTGATGACCAAATTCATGAATCATTAAAGACTCAATACTACGAATTGATTTGGGCCATCCGTAAAAAGATCCCCCGGTTATGAAGGTTGGGTATTCCATAAATCCTCCACGTAATCCCTTCATTGGTGGATCGATCATCGTTAAATAGGTGTACGGGTACGTACCCACATGTTCGTCAAAATATTGTAAGCCGTATTTAACGGCATCGATTAACCTTTGAGCATGACCACAATGTTCGGGAGGAATTAAAAGTTTTATATGCACATGTTCCCACTGATCTTCCCAGACCTCATATCCAGGATAAACACTCCAAGCAAAATCTATTACATCCTCTGCATGATAGGTCCAGGTTTTCGTTCCATCCTCATTATCGATTTCACTAATTAAGCAGCCCGTTGCTCCTAAAGTAAATTTATCCCATGCAGTAATGCGTACATCATAAACTCCAAAATCAGCAAAATACTCCGTACGTCGATGTGCTTGATGTGAATTCCATTTCCAAACTCCATCTTTGTCTTGTATATACACGCACGCCTGTGGAAACCAGTGAACAAACATGAAAAAATTCCCTTCTCCATAACCTGTTCGTGCAATGGTTTTAGGCATCTTCGCCTCGTAAGTTATATTTAGTATTAGTGTGTCACCAGGCAGAATTCCGGAGGGTATATCAACTTGTAATATGGATTCGTCTTTGGTATTATTATCGCTAGGTTGGATATATCGAGCATTCTGAGTAAGGTCGTTTTGACTTTCGTCAATGATTTTCTTTACATCCATCCAACCCCAAGTATCTTTTTTGCGTTTGGTTAGATCCTGTCCAAATATGTATCGCGAACTCTTTAGAAAGGTGCTCTCCATGTTTTTAAACGCATTGATATACATGTAAAAACGCATTTCGTAAAGTGTGTCGGGAGATAGGTTTATCCAAGTTAATTTTTGTTGCGCCTCGAAAATTTTGGTTTCGTGATTTAAGCTAATGTCCATCTCGTAATTCGCATTTCTTGGACTAAGTGCTTGGTCAGAATACGGATTACATTGAGCCTGAGAGACGTTTGAAAAGCAAACGAAAAAGCAAAGAAACGCGTAGATGATAGAAATACACTTCACCTAAACAAGTTAAGTGAATGTCGAAAAAAATCGTAACGAAGAATCGAGTTTAATTTGTTTTTTGACGTGAGCCTGAATAAAGTTCGAAGTGGTATAATCGACACTCAAGAGGACCGTTGTATAGTTTTATCCGTCTGGAAGCCTTTAAACCCAAGTTTTTCAAGGCCTCAATATCTGAAGATATAATCCATGCATCAGAATTCGCAAAACCCTGTTTTAGCGAATCCCCAATAGCTCGATAAAAATCACGGATTCGATCAGGATTTCCAATGCGTTCACCGTAGGGAGGATTTATAGCTATATGATATGAATTCCCCATGCTTTCAGAATCTAAAAAGTCGAGCATTCTAAATTTAATGAATCGATCGACTCCAGCTAATTCTGCGTTGTTGCGGGCAATATTTAGGACTTTAAAATCCATGTCGCTTCCCACAATCTTACATGAGGGTTCTTTGATTTTTTCTTTAGCCTTACGGCGAATGTCTGACCAGAGTTCGCGATCAAAGTCATTCCACTTTTGAAAGGCGAATGTGCGATTTAATCCAGGTGCCATGTTACTCGCTATCATGGCGGCCTCAATAGGAAAAGTACCAGATCCACACATAGGATCCATAAAATCTGTTTTTGGATTCCACTTGGACAAAAGAATGATTCCTGCCGCCAAGACTTCAGAGATGGGCGCTTTAGATTGTACTTTTCTATAACCACGTTTAGCCAAGGTACTACCCGAACTATCTAGCGACAAAGTACATTGATTTTTAAAAATGTGCACATTTATACGAAGATCTGGGTCGGCAGTATCTATAGATGGCCTAACACCAAATGTGTCTCTAAACTGGTCTACAATGGCATCTTTGGTTTTAAGTGCTACGAATTTTGAGTGCGTAAAATGCTCGCTATTTACCGCACTATTTATAGCTAAGGTTTGCTCTGTGGTTATGTTTTTTGACCAATCGTACTTTCTAACCTGCTTGTAAAAATCTTCTTGATCCTTAAACTCAAATTGAAAAATGGGGACAAGGATTTTTATGGCAGTACGTAATTCGAGATTGGCTCGATAAAGTAGGGCAGTGTCTCCCGAAAACTTCACTGCCCTGTTTAAAAGTTCAATATTTTGTGCACCAAGATTTTTTAGTTCATCTGCGAGTATTTCTTCTAATCCAAACTGAGTCTTGGCTAACATTTCCATCCTAACTAGGATTTTTTGATTTCTCTAGAGATAACCAGTTTCTGAATCTCAGAAGTCCCTTCACCGATTGTACATAGTTTAGAATCTCTAAAAAATTTCTCTACAGGAAAGTCTTTCGTATATCCATAACCACCAAAAATCTGTATGGCATCTGTGGCTACTTCTACACAAATCTCTGAGGCATAATATTTGGCCATAGCCGACTTCATGGTCACTTTTTCTTTACGCATCTTAAGGTCTGCGGCCTGACGTGTTAATAACTCAGCGGCTTCAATTTTCGTTGCCATATCGGCAAGTTTAAAACCAATAGCTTGGAAGTTTATAATGGCTTGACCAAATTGCTCCCTTTCTTTTGCATATTGTACAGCTGCTTCATAAGCACCTTTTGCAATTCCAAGCGATAAGGCAGCAATACTGATACGCCCACCATCTAAAATCTTCATGGCTTGAACAAATCCTTGACCAACTTCTCCGAGTACTTGACTTTCGTGAACTCGGCAATTTTCAAAAATCATCTCTGCCGTTTCAGAGGCACGCATCCCCAGCTTATTTTCCTTTTTTCCTGCAGAAAACCCTGGCGTATCTCGCTCAATAACAAAAGCAGTAATTCCGCGACTATCCAATAAGTCTCCAGTTCGTGCTAGAACCACTGCGACATGACCAGATTGACCATGAGTAATCCAGTTCTTCGTTCCATTAAGCACCCAGTGATCACCATCCTTCTCTGCAACGCATTTCATACGCATAGCATCACTTCCGGTATTAGCTTCTGTTAATCCCCAAGCACCTATCCATTCAC
>JAHDBE010000209.1 GCA_020630555.1 Saprospiraceae bacterium | reverse complement strand
GAATAAAAGTATGGGGCGCAGTATACAAGCAGAATATGCGGAGGGATTTAATGTTGACAGGATCCCAGGAATTGATAATTTATTTGACCTCATATAAAAAAAGCCTTCTCAAACGAGAAGGCTTTTTTATATCATAACTTAATGATTACTGCTTAGTACCTGTTACTGCGCAAGAATCATCAGGAAGTGCAGTTGATCCAGAAGCAGAGAATTTAATCTCTGTGATTAAAAGATCACCAGCCATTGTGTTGTTAGAAGTGTCATACGTTAAAGTACCACCAACCATCATGTCAAGGTTGTCTCCTTCATCTACATTACCGTCTTGGTTAATGTCTAAACCTAAAGGAAGACTCATTAAAGGTTGGTTAACTGTTAAGTCGTTACCAGATACAGTACCACCAAATGCTACAGGAACACTTCCTGTTAATTGGATAGTAACATCGCTAGCTCCACCACCTACAGTTTCAAGGATTGTAAAAGTTAACATGTCGTTATTTAGCAACAATGCTAAAGTACCTTGGCAAGTTAGAGTACCAACGTAGTCACCTAAGAATTTGTCTCTTGGATAAACACAAGATCCGTCATCTTCAGTTGCTTCTGCATTATAGTTTTCTGCAGTTGAATCGGTACAACCAGAAATTGTGTCTGGCTCATCATCGCTACAAGCAGTGAATACACCTACAACAGCCACTAATCCTAAAAGAAGGAATAATGATTTGAATGTCAAGTTTTTCATTAATTAATTATTAGATTAGGTAATATACTTTCGTTCGAGGGGTTTTGTAAAATTAAGCACAAAATTAAGAAAAAATCATTTTTTCTTTTCCAGCTTATCTACATATTCCACATTGCCTAAACGCACCTTAACATTCATTTGGTTTGAATAGTTTTTCTTCCATTTTACAGAAAATTGGCAATCTGGAGTAGTAATTTTTGTTTCTACTATTTAAAAAATTTGTGCTTAAATGTGCATTTTTTTTCCACAGTAATTTAGGTTTGAAATCTAGGAAAATTGAGTCCTTGGGAGCAAAACTTAATTCGCGTTGTGCACATGCTCCAATACTAATTAGACTAAAGATTGCTATGATCAAGGACTTTTTCATGTTTGTAGAATTCCAGGATTAAATTTTTCTATTATCCCGTGGTTCGCCATTTCGATTCCTATCGATATAAATTCTCGAGTTTTTAACGGATTTATGATCGCATCGACCCATAATCTAGATGCTGCATAGTAGGGTGTCGTTTGATGATCGTAACGCGATTTTATTTTGTCAAAATATTCTTTTTCTGCTATTGGATCTGATTCTTGGCCTTTGGACTTTAATGAAGCCATTTGAATCTGTGTTAATACTTTGGCGGCTTGAGTACCACCCATTACCGCAATTTTGGCGCTTGGCCAAGCGACAATAAGTCTTGGATCATAGGCTTTTCCGCACATGGCATAATTTCCAGCTCCGTAGGAATTTCCCATTACGACGCTAAATTTTGGTACAGTAGAGTTGGAGACGGCATTGACCATTTTGGCTCCATCTTTAATGATACCCCCATGCTCCGATTTGGTCCCGACCATAAAGCCAGAAACATCGTGTAAGAAAACCAGAGGTATTTTTTTCTGATTACAGTTCATGATAAATCGCGTGGCTTTATCTGCTGAATCGGAATAAATAACTCCACCAAATTGCATTTCGCCATTTTTGGTTTTAACAACTTCTCGATTGTTGACCACGATACCCACGGCCCACCCATCTATTCTAGCATAAGCACAATGAATGGTTTTTCCGTAATCTTCCTTATAAAGCGTTAAACTGTCTTTATCTACTAAAGCCTTGAGAATAGCCAAGGTGTCGTAAGGCTTTGTTCTGTCCTCAGGAAATAGTCCTAAAATTTGTTCGGCATCTAATTCAGGATCGACCGAATCAATTCTGTTAAAACCTGCTTTTTGGCTTTCGCCAATTTTATCTACGAGCTCGCGAATCGTTTTTAAGCAGGTTTCATCATCAGGAACATTATAATCGGTCACTCCAGAAATAGAGGAGTGTGTTTCAGCACCTCCTAATGTTTCTTTATCGACTACTTCACCTATCGCTGCTTTAACTAGAGCAGGGCCAGCTAAAAAGATTGAACCTGTCTTATCGACTATTAAAGCCTCATCTGACATGATTGGAAGATAGGCACCCCCTGCAACACAACTTCCCATAATTGCCGAAATCTGTGTAATCCCCATGCTCGACATTCTAGCATTATTTCTAAAGATGCGTCCAAAATGCTCTTTGTCTGGAAAAATTTCGTCTTGCATCGGAAGGTACACACCGGCACTATCTACAAGATAGATTATGGGAATACGATTTTCCATCGCGATTTCTTGAGCCCTTAAATTTTTCTTACCGGTTATAGGAAACCATGCTCCAGCTTTGACTGTGGCATCATTGGCTACAATTATGCATAATTTGCCACAGACTTTTCCCAAAACAACAACACATCCACCTGCAGGACATCCTCCATGTTCTTCATACATTTCATAACCTGCAAAAGCTCCAATTTCAAAATAGTGTGACCCTTCATCGACTAAAGCATCTATACGCTCTCGGGCTGTCATTTTTCCTTTACTGTGGTGTTTTTCGATCCGTTTTTCACCACCTCCCAGGTATATTTTTTCGAGGCGATGTTCGAGTTGCCCTAAGGCTAGTTTCATCGCGTCTTCGTTTTTATTAAACTCAACTTTACTTTTCTTCATAGGTTTGGTCCTTATTTCCGGAAAGAATAGGGGTAGGTCCCAGGATAATTTTCATAAAATCCTTCCAGATATATATCTTCATTAGTGTTTAGCGCATTGATAAGTTCATCCACTGATCCTAACTCTTCTCCATTCACGGAAGTGATAATATAACCTGCATCCATATTTGTGCGAGCTATTTTACTTCCTTTAAAAATACTTACGACATAAACCCCATCTGTATTCAATCGCTGTTGCTCTTTACTATCCAAATCTCTTAATTCAAAACCCAAATCAGTCAGGATTTCATCTTTCCTAACCGCTATAAAATCCGTGGTGTTTAATTGATTCCGTAAAGTCGCATTCGTCGATTTAATTATTCCATTATGTAAGAATTTAATAGATACAATATCTCCAGGTCTATGCTGACTTAACTCCTCCATAAACTCTGAGATCATATTAGTCTCTCGACTATTTATTTCGAGTAAAATATCGCCAGTCCTAATGCCCGCGTCATACGCTGCGCTATTCTTATTCACTAAATCTACATAAACTCCTTGGACACGATCCATTTTAAAAGACTTTGCAATTTTATTGTCCACTTTCGACAGAGTCACTCCTAACCAACCTCGTTGGACTGCACCATATTCTCGTATATCGTATATGACCTTTTTAGCGAGATTGGCCGGGATTGCAAATGAGAAGCCCTCATATTTTCCCGAATAACTTATAATGGCAGTAATCACTCCAACGAGTTCGCCTCGAGTATTTACTAAAGCCCCACCGCTATTTCCAGGATTAACAGCGGCATCTGTCTGTATAAATGACTCAATACCTTGTCTTTGTAGGACGTTTATATTTCTTGCTTTCGCGGAAACTATGCCTGCAGTAACCGTAGACTGAAGCCTGAATGGATTCCCTACGGCCATGACCCATTCTCCTATTTGTAATGAATCAGAATCTCCGAAAACGAGAAATGGAAATTGGTCACCTTCAATTTTTAGTAGTGCGATATCTGTCGTAGGATCTGTACCAATAATAGCTGCGGTGTATTCCCTATTATCGTCTAAAAGAATATCGATTCTGTTCGTTTCTTGGATAACATGGTTGTTAGTCACGATGTATCCGTCTGGCGATATTAAAATTCCAGATCCCGAAGATTTTGTTTTCGATCGATACCCTAGGTCTGATTTGCCTTTTATGGATACGACAGCTGCACGACTATTTTTCGCTGCATCGATAAAATCCGTAGGTGATGCCGAAAAGAAGGCAGAACTAAAACGATCACTATAAAACGGAGTCTCAGATACGAATCGTGAGTTGTTTTCAGACACGCTCGATTCGGTCAATGGGGGATATAAACAATTATGGATGTATACCCCTAAAAAGGCAGAAACTATAATTAAAACACTTTGCTTTAAAATCGTCTTCATATCCATTGTGAAAATACAACGTATTCCACGGAAGAACGTTTCAAATAGGGTCTATATTCTACTTACAGTCTAAAGACTTAGCAGCCTGATTTTACTTATTATTCCCATATGATCCGAGATGGCTCTGTCATTTTGGAATACTGTTTTTATGTGATCAACGATGAGTTGACCTTTTTGCGTGAAATTTTTGACTAAGCAATAGTCAAGAATTTGTTGGCCACCATCCTTCTTACTTGAGTATTTATTTTTTTAGGATCTATAGTGAATAAGTCTTGACGTAATTCTTTTATTGGGTCTTCAAATCCAATCCCATTAATTATGTAATCATAGGTAATGGATTTAGATACTTTTGGATTAATATTTAGAACTAAAGGGTGTGTAATATTTAGATCACCTGCCATTACCACGTTATAAGGATGAAGTTTTTGTATTTCTCGAAGTTTGTCGTGAATAAATCGAATTTGTTTCATACGCATTTTCTCAGCCTTTACATTATTACCAGAGTATAAATGAGTGTTGACAACAAGAATTGGATGACCATCTATATCAACATGTGATATAAGAACTCCTTTTTTACCAAGTCTTTCAATCATATTATAATCTCGATTTAAGGTGAAAGGGAAAAACCATTCTTGGATTATGGGATATCTCGACAAGGTTATCAGTCCGCCTTGATTGTCCATTTTAATGATGCCATAAACACGCCTGTTTTCATTGGAGTACTTATGACAATAGGTACTTAGAAGTTCTTCCGAGATAACCTTTCTTAGTTTGGATGAAAAGCATTCTTGCAAGCAGATGATGTCTGCATTTTCACTATTGATCATTTCGGGAATTTTTGAAAAACGTTCGGTTTGGTCATGGCCACTAAACGCGATTGGCAGTCCCCAAGTATTTAAACTTAGCAAGGGTATACAGTATTAATAAATATTGAATTGTCTATATACGTAATTTTATGCTTTACAATTACTTAACGATTCATTCAGTTTTACATTTAATTCTAATAACACGAGAGGTTTTCCTTTACGGTGTCAATTATTAATGACCTGTA
>JAHDBE010000208.1 GCA_020630555.1 Saprospiraceae bacterium | reverse complement strand
CAGGAAGAAGTAATAACTTCGATAAAGCTTGCTCGAATTTTGTCTGTCTATGACCGAGCTCATGAGCTACATTAATACCATTGGCACCAATGGCTATTCCTACCGAAACACAAACTCCTACAAATTCATAAGTACTTAAAACCGTGTGGTTAAGTTGGAATATTAAAAAACCGATCAAACCATAAAGCAATGGTAAGTTAAGGTAGAGTAAAACATCAAAAAACTTAATGGACGTTCGAGTGATCTCGTCATCTTCTGAGAAATTCTCTTCTGATTTGGTTGAGAAGAATTCAAGAAAGGGAATAATAACAAAGGCAATGTAAAAGGTTAAAAATGACCAATGTCCTAGCCAAAAAACGGCGAGATAAGCACTAAGCACTGGAATATAGGCAATAAGATATTTTAAGTCTGAAGCTCTCATAAACAAGAGTTTCTTGAAAATACGAAAGCTTTTGAGTAAACACGAAAATAAAAAAGGCCGCGACTTTCCGCGGCCTTGTAAATTATAATCCCATGAACATATTCCTTGAAATGAATTTCTGAGTAACCAATTCAAAAGTTCATTCCAACTTTTATATAAATAACCAAACTCAATCAAAATTGAGAGGGATTTTGAAAGTGTTGAAGGAGAGTTGCACTAATCCTGTGACTAAATGCAACTATCCTCAACAAGCTTATAATCCCATGAACATATCCTTAATTTGTAAAAGCTTAATCTTTACTAAGCCTTGTCTTTAACCTCTTTTTCAATTTCACAATACAATAATGCAAAGAGATTTCTCGTCGAACAAAGACAAAAATCGCATTTTGTCACATATTTTTTATTATAATATGTATTATATAAACCACATATTGCTGTTTATCAAGGTATTGTGAAATTTTATAAGTGAGTAATGTTACAAATGTCGAGATAAATTCTTTCAAAAATGAATTGAAAAAATGTCAAGAAAAATGTCAAAATGGGTTTTGAAGAGCGGGATCATTGACGAAAGTCGTATCTGTAAGGGTTTTCATAAAGGCCACAAGTGCCGCCTTTTGTTCTTCTGTAAGACCTAAATTGAGGATTAAGGGGTCTCGATTAGGTGATAAATGGCCTCCAGAATTATAGTGCTCGACGACTTCCTCGAGCGTCTCGAATCGTCCATCATGCATATATGGAGCAGTTAATTCGATATTTCTTAATGTTGGAGCCCGAAATTTTCCATTGTCCAAATTAACGCCTGTTACTGCTCCCCTTCCTAAATCATCAAAATCTTCTAGATTTTCTACAGCATCTAGACCATTATTAAAATAATCATTCACCTCAAATAAGGGTGCATTATGACAATGATTGCATTCCGCATCAATGAGTTGGTCATTCACATCAAAAAACAAATCAAATCCTAACAATTCCTCATCCGAAAGCACATCAAGATTGGCCTGGACTCTATCCCATTTTGAATTTGGTGTACTTACGAGTCTGCGCTCGAATTGTGCGATAGCTTTGGCCGCTAAATCGCGACTGATCTGATCGCTATTATTAATCCCAAATGCTTTTCTAAACATGGTCGGATAGTCTGGATGTGCTTTAAGTTTCGACTCTACATTATCCCATGTATTATGTAATTCAATATCATCCTCAACGGGTAATAATGCTTGTTGTTCAAGTGTCATCACTTTACCATCCCAAAACAAACCGTTAAAAGAAAAAGCCCGGTTAAGCAAGCTCATAGAACTTCGAGTACCAAATTGTCCTGTAACGCCAGGACTAAAATCTAGGTTATCAGTAAAACTTCCAACTGGTAAGTGACAAGAGGCGCATGACATAGATTCGTCGGAAGACAAAATGGTATCATAAAACAAATGACGACCTAGCTCAACACCATCCACTGTCATCAAATTATCCTCTGGTTGTTCAAAAGGTGGAAATGTCGCGGGCATTTCAGGAATAAAATATACTGGTTCATATGGAATGTCAGAAAGATCTTCACCAGAAGGTATCATCTTATCGTCCTCACACGCCATAAAGAGTAAAAACATTAAAGGCCAAAGTATGCTTGTCTTAATTCTCAATTTATACTAAAACTGTTTATTGTATTATTAGACAACTTAAGTTCAATTTGGTTTTTATCATCAGAAATAAAGTCCACTCCTTCAAACCACTTTCCGTAGTCAACAAAGACGGGCAAGTAAACATCTACTCCTCTATCTACAGTAAATGTAGTGTCAAACTGTACACTTTTCAAGGACACATCACCGCTTATAATATAGGATGTCGTATCCGGTATGTTATAATTTGGAATTACATCAAATCGAGCGAATACAAAACCCTCCTCTTGACTTATTTGTAAACTATCTGAGGTATTAAGGATATGTAATTCGGATAATGAAGATATATCTGCATGATTCCAATTTGGGTTTAACCCAAAACTAAATCCAAAAGCCTCATACACATCTGGAGATTTAAACTCCCCAAATTCAAAATTAACTCTAGGGCGAATTACTAAAGCCACATCATCTTTATCTGAACTTATTATACTTTGCCCGTTTGAAAGTGTTGTAAAACTCAAATCTTCGTCTATTTCCACTATTTCACCATCCAGATTTCTAGCATTAAAATCTCCAATAAAGAACATGGCTTGAACTATTCTAAAACTGTCATTTGTCAGGGTAACATAAATACTATCCTCACTAAAGCCTTGATCTCCGACCATGGGCTCTACATCTAAAAAAATAGCAGGATATGTACAGCAATCAACTATTTCGTCAGGACAGGACTCGTCTGCTGTAATACTATAATTAGTCGCTAAAACATCCAGACATCCCTGAACTGGCTCATAACACGCTGCCATGAAACAAGCTAGGAATAAAAAACTAAGAATTAGATTGACGGCTTTGCTCATACTCTTTTACCAATTTCCGCACGGCTTTTTTAACCTGTACTGAAAATTCCTTTTCCAGTATCCAATTATAATACGCTTTATCACGATACAATGTTTCACCAACGGGCTGTCCTTGATATTTTCCAAAATTAAAAACAACCACTCCTTTAGCATCTTTTTTAAGCCGTTGAGTCACATCGATGATATTCATATCATTTGTAAAGTCACTTATGGCCTGCATATCATTTCTAATGGGATTAGGGTGAGTATAACCATCTCCGTCTACCCAGTCCACATTTTCGTACTTATCTAACTGCCCCTTAAAAACTGCCGCCGTCGCGCGCACATCCGCTAATGCATCATGCGCATCCTCCAAAAAAGCATCGCAATAATACTTGTATGCTGCCTTTAAAGTTCGGGGTTCCATTTTATAAAATATACGCTGAACGTCTATTATACGTCTTCTGTCCACATCAAAATCAATACCGGCCCTATGAAACTCTTCCATGAGCATGGGTACATCATAACGAATCAAATTGTATCCCGACAAATCTGCATCTCCGATAAAATTCAAAATCTCATGGGCGACCTGATCAAAAGTAGGTTTGTTTCGTACCATCTCAGGTGTTATCCCATGTACTGCCATGGCCTCCTCACTAATAGGCATCGCTGGATTTATCATCAAAGATAGTTCGATTGGGGATTCTCCTGATTTACTATACTTTATTAACGCAATCTGAACAATCCTATCTCTTAACACATTCAAGCCTGTCGCCTCAATATCGAAGAATACCAGGTCACGATCTAAGTTTAATTCCATTCTATTTTATTAGATATTTTTTAAAACCTTCTGTCCCTTTAAAAGCCAATGTATCATCACGATTATATATGAAGTACGCGTGGACATCACTTAATTCTGAAACAAAATCATAAGCCTCATCAAGTCCCTTAACCATACATGTTGTCGCTATCGCATCAGCAGTCATGCAGTCCTTTGCGATAACAGAAACACCTAAAAGCGTATTTATTTCAGGAAACCCTGAATTCGGATTGATTGTATGGCCGTATTTAACTCCATCTTTCGTATAAAAGTTTCGATAATTCCCAGATCCCGCCATAGCACAATTATCCAATCCCGCTAAAGCAATCGCTTGATTAATTGGACCGTTCTCAAGTGGCTCCGTTATACCAATCACCCAAACCTTCCCTTTATCGTTTACGCCACTAGCTCTTTGTTCTCCACCAATTTCTACTAAATAGTTTTTTATTCCTTTTGACTCTAAAAGTTCAGCTAAAGCGTCCACACCATAGCCTTTAGCAAGGGCATTAAAATCTAAGGATACTCGAGAGTCCTTTTTATTTAATTTTTGACTTCCGTCAATGGTTTTGAGCGTAATAAGATTAAAATCTACAAATCTATTTATAGAATCGATGGCACTAGAATCAATACTCGATGGAGCCATGCGATTTTCATTACCCAGCCCCCAATAATTTAACAACGGATAAACTGTGGGTTCAAAATCTCCCTTGCTAAGTGAATGTATCTCTTTTGCCTTTTCAAACACTTCGATAAAATACTTATCTGAAGGATCAATCGTATAACTCAGACTCGCTCGATTAAACTTTGAAATTTCCGAATCAAAGATATAGGTAGACATACTTTGATTTATATCATTCAAGGTCTCTTCAAATTCTTTTGACAGCGAGGATTTGTACTGATATTTAATAAGATAGTAAGTCCCCATGGTCTCCCCTTTTGAAGAGAGATAAACTTCTGGCTCAGACTTACATGAAAAACCAACTAGAATAACACAGAAATAAAGGATAGATTTTCGCATTAAATAATCCCTTTTGATTCAGCTTCCTTTGTATAACTATTCAATTTTACCGGTTTAGTTTTCTTTCGTAATCTCATATTCAGAAATTCAACTACCAAGGCAAAAGCGATAGCAAAGTACAAGTAGCCCTTAGGCACAGCACCAATCTCAGCTCCAAATAATTTAAAATGAGCCAAATGGCCCCCTTCTAAAATCAACATAAATCCGATCAGAATCAAAAACGCTAATCCCAGCATTTGCAAACTCGGGTGTTCGTTTACAAAACGCCCCACAGGTACCGCGAAGATAATCATAATCAAAACCGAGGCAACTACAGCTATTATCATGATTAACAATGCACCTTCTAATCCATTCGTCATTCCAACTGCTGTCAAAATGGAATCAAAAGAAAAAACAATATTGATTAAGGTTATTTGAAAAATGGCATGCCTTAAAGTAGTCCCTTTCTTTTTGGATCCTTCTTCATGATTATCCCCTTCTAACTTATGATGTATTTCGGTTACACTTTTATATA
>JAHDBE010000207.1 GCA_020630555.1 Saprospiraceae bacterium | reverse complement strand
AATTCTAATAACACGAGAGGTTTTCCTTTACGGTGTCAATTATTAATGACCTGTAGAGGATTAAATAGAGTTCACAATTTGTGAAATCCTCATTTTAGTTTTTACAAATTGTTGCATTCACGAAAGTGTAAAGAAGATACATTTGCTTTTAGAGATAATCAGGTCGGTTTATTAATTCGTAAACGTGACATGATGAAAAAGATTAAAGTTGCCTTTTTTTCTGATATGCTAATCGCTAATTATGATGGGTTTTCAAGAACTATTTATAACATAATTAATCGCATTCCTTCCGAACAATTTGAGTTCTTATTTATATGTGGGAAAGGCCCCAAGGGAGAGTTTGACCATGAATTTATTGAGATTCCGACTATGCCCATCCCATCGAATAGTCGATACAAGATGGCATTACCTTATTTCGTAAAAGGTCGAATTGAAAATACCTTGGATAAATTTAAACCGGATATAGTTCATTTTTCTAATCCTTCACCACTGGGTAAGTTAGCTGTCGATTATGCCAAGGAGAATAATATTCCGTTAGTGAGTATCTATCACACTCATTACATTTCATACGTTAAATATTACTTTCGAAACTTTCCTCAATTAATACCTTTTGCCGAAAGGCGAGTTTTAAAATTGACGAAATATCAGTACGACTTATGTGATATCTTATATGTCCCCGTAAAAGATATTATTAATCAGTTTAAACATTATGGTTATCGTACAGATAATTGTGTTATCTGGGATAGAGGAATGGATTGTTCGCTTTTTCATCCAGGTAAACGCGATAAAAGATTACTTAGGAATATTACATACAATAACCTACCCAATGTTCTTTTTGCAAGTCGCATTGTCTGGGAGAAAAATTTAGAGACTTTAATAAAAATATATCAAGCGAAAAAAGAAATCCCGTTTAATATGATAATCGCTGGAGATGGGAATGCTCTGTCTGATTTAAAAAACCTAATGCCAAGTGCACACTTTTTAGGTAATCTGTCCCATGAGAAATTGTCTCAAGTCTATGCCTCGAGTGATATCTTTCTGTTCCCCTCTGATACTGAAACCTATGGAAATGTACTCATTGAAGCCATGGCATCGGGATTACCCATTGTGTCGGCAAATAGTGGTGGACCTGTAAATATCTTGGATGATGGAAAGCGAGGATTTTTAGTTAATAGTCATAACCCAGAGGAGTATCTTGACAAAATTGAACTTTTACTTAGTGATGATGAGGTGTATTATAGGATGAGGGAGGAAGGATTGGCTTTTGCCAAATCAAGAGACTGGGACAAATTAATACATCGTTATTTTAATGATCTTTTGTATCTGATAGATCAAAAAAATAAAAGATATGCCTAAGACTGCCTTGGTAAAATGTCTAGGTTATTTTTTAATCTTCAGCACAGTTTTAGGATTAGGAGTTTTTTTGTGGCATACGGATTTTGAACAACTGAAGCATAGTGTCTTCGCTGTGGGATGGGATTTTGCATGGTTAGTCTTTGTGTCCGGAATTGGCTATTTATTTGGGTCATTAGCTTGGTCTTACTGCTATATGTCCAGACCCTCTAATCTTTGGAAGTTATTTCAAATTAGACTCATAGGTGAAACGGTTTCTTTAGTTAATCCCAGTTCATTTGTTGGTGGAGATTTGACGAAAGTCTGGATACTTAATAAGCATGTTCCTCACTCGAATCATGGTAAAGCTACGGCTCTTTCTCGTGTCATTTTAATGCTAACACAATTGTTATTATTCATCGTTTTGGGAGTTTATTTTGTTTGGATATCGCCCGATCGATCCTCAGCTTTAGTAATGTTCATCTTTTTATCATTGGTGTTGATAGTCGCGATCATCTCTTTTGTAATTGCTTTGATAAATTTCCCGAGTTTGTATACATGGCTTCCAAATAAGATATACCAAAAGCTGAGTCCGTTTTTAAATGAATCCCAACAATTAATCACCCGTCATTTAAGTAAACCACAGCGACTTGTAAAGGCTGTTATTTTTAGCTGGCTACATTGGTTGGCTGGCGGTATAGAAATATATTTTTTGTTTCGATTTATGGGAATTGAGATAGGAATAGGAGAGGCCCTTCTATTAGACTCTGGAATTGTTGTTATAAAAAGCCTCTTAGGATTTATACCTGCTCAAATTGGAGTAGAGGAATATGCTACAAAAATATTAATGCTAGTTATCGGCGTCACGAGTAATGCGATTTGGTTTGCTGTTGCCATTTTAAGAAGGTGCAGACAACTTGTCTGGATTCTAATTGGGGCGGTTTTTTATTTTTCGCTTTCGCGAAAGGAAATGAGTTTTAATGCAAAAGAATATGGAAATACTATTCATCAGTCATAAGTATCCTCCGTCAACTGGTGGGATGCAACAGCAATCTTTTTATCTCATTCAAGAAGCCGAAAAAGTGGCTGAAGTACACCGAATTATTTATGAGGGTAAAGAGTCGAAGCTCATGTTCTATCTTAAATTAAAGTGGCGTATTAGGAATATTTTAAAACAACATCCCGAAATTCAACTCATTCATTTTAATGATGGATCAGTGGCTGTTATGTGTGCTAAATGGATAAAGAAATTAACCACAGTACCTGTTTACGTCACATTGCATGGATTAGATGTTGTTTTTCCACTTCCATACTTTCAAAAAACCTTGCTTCCCAGATTAAAGAATTTCGATGGCATTATTGCGGTCAGTGAAGGTACTGCTAATGAAATTTTGAATAGAGGTTTTGATCCCTTGAAGGTACGTGTAGTCCCCAACGGTGTATCACACGACATTGCCAATATCCCCGCTGATTTTACAGTGTTGGAGAAAATGTCCAAAAAAATAGGTGTAAAATTATCCGATAAGAAAATTATTATCAGCTCAGGAAGATCGGTGGAAAGAAAAGGTTTTTATTGGTTTGCAAAAGAGATTTTAACTCAACTTCCGAAAGACGTTATTTACTTAAATGTCGGTCCGTTTAATACATCACCAGATTGGAAAGAACGATTATTAAAGTCACTACCGACTCGATGGAGAAAGACCATATCATTGTTATTTGGTTATCCTATGGATCAATATCGATTACGAGAATTAAAAAATGAAGAAGAGTTACAAGGAAGATATTTTCATCTAGGTAAACTTCCATTTAAGGAGATGATACAACTCATTAAGGCTGCTGATTTATATGTCATGCCTAATGTCAAAGTAGAAGGAGATTATGAAGGGTTTGGTTTGGTTTGTTTAGAGGCGACTTTAGCGGGCACTTCTGTTGTGGCTTCAGGTAGAGAAGGCATTAGGTGCGCTATAAAGCATGGCCGAAACGGGATAAGTTTACCGAGTGAAGATGTAGAGACATGGGTCAACAAAATTCAACTACTTTTACTCCATCCTGAGCATCTAGAATTAAAATCACAAAAATTTAAATCTTACACAATACAAAATTATTCATGGGAAAAAATGGCTCAACAGTATTTGGACATTTTTGACCAAGAAATAAATTCAAAACAATCCAAAATCGTCAAAATTCAAACCGGTACATTTCAAGAAGCTTTAACCATGTAATTATTCCCCCATAAGCTTCATTAAAGTATCATACATATACATACTATTTAGTGATAGATGATCAGTGCCATCGACGGCGAGAGTGACACCACTAGTGTAACTCGACAGAGGACTTGTTAAAAACATAACCGCATTGGAGACTTCTTCGACTGTTCCAAATCTTCCGAATAACTGCATGTCTCGTGTTTTTTCCATGAGGTCTTGAATTGGAGGTGGATATTCATCGAGACCACTACTCTCTATAATTCCAGGTGCTACTGCATTTACTCGTATGTTATATCGTGCCCATTCTTGACTGAGAGATTTAGTGAGATTATCGACTCCAGCTCTTGCGGCAGATGTATGTGACATCGCAGGGAAGCCTCTGAAAAAATTGACAATGATATTCAAGATGACTCCGCTTTCTTGCGGAATAAAAAAGGCGTTTCCAAAACTTTGACACATATAGAATGTGCCATTTAAATTGTTATTGATGACGGCATTCCATCCTTTAGGTTTCATCAATTTAGCTGGAGAGGCAAACTGCCCACCTGCATTGTTAATCAAGATATCTAGAGTGCCCCATTCGCTTTTAATAAAATTGACGACTTGATCAATGTTTTCAAGATCTCGAATGTCGCAAGTATGGGAAATACAATTGCCAAATTCAGAAAGGGATTTTGCTGCTTCAATGAGTTTGTCCTCTTTACGCGAAACAATACAGACATCTGCTCCTAATTGTAAATATTGCTTGGCGATGGCGTAACCAATACCAGAGCGTCCTCCACTGACTAGGACTTTTTTTCCTTTAAAAAGATTTGATTCATACATGTTAGTAAAACTAGTGAATGGTTATCAAATCATTGGACTTATATTTGGAAGAGATACATAAATAGCTTTCATGAAATTATATCCACATCTTTTAGAGCCCCTTGATTTAGGATTTACACAATTAAAGAATCGCGTTCTGATGGGATCCATGCATACTATGCTCGAGGAAACTCCAGGAGGTCATGCTTTGTCCGCCGCATTTTATGCAGAGAGAGCACGAAATCACGTTGCCTTAATTGTCACTGGTGGGATTGCACCAAATATTGAAGGAGGGGTAGCACAAGGATCCGCCAAATTGTCTACACTTGAAGAGGCCGAACACCACAAGGTAATTACAGAAGCCGTACATAAGGAAGGTGGAAAGATTTGTATGCAAATTTTGCATACTGGTAGGTATGCCTATAGTCCAGAGGCTGTGGCGCCTTCTCCAATTAAGGCTCCAATAAACATGTTTACTCCTAGAGAATTATCTCATGAAGATGTGGAAAGAACAATTGCAGATTATGTCAATTGCGCTCAAATGGCGAAACATGCCGGATATGATGGGGTAGAGGTTATGGGATCAGAGGGCTACTTAATAAATCAGTTTATAGCCAAACGTACGAATCATAGGAGGGATCAATGGGGAGGTTCATATGAAAATAGGATTCAATTTCCGATACGTATTGTTAAAGAGATTCGAGAGGCTGTTGGAGAAAATTTTATAATTATCTATAGACTTTCTATGCTTGACCTTGTTGAGGGAGGGAGTACATGGGAAGAGGTGGTTCAATTGGCGAAAGCCATAGAAAAAGCCGGTGCGACAATAATTAATACGGGGATAGGTTGGCATGAAGCTCGGGTACCTACAATAGGCTCATGT